>CAZZWJ010000049.1:0-12856 GCA_964657875.1 uncultured Solirubrobacteraceae bacterium | reverse complement strand
AGGAAGTCCGACAGCTGCGTGATCGCGAACACGTAGACGAGGTCGAAGAACAGCTCCAGGTTCGTGACCCGGACCGGTGGCGAGGACCCGAGCGGCGCCGGGGCGCGGAGGACCTTGGACGGCATCGCGCGCATAGAGTGTCAGAGACCGGCCTTGACACCACAGGAGTCCTGACACCCATGCCCTCACACCCCGATAGCTTCGGCGCCCGGGCCGACCTCACGGTCGGCGACCGGACGTATGAGATCTTCCGCCTCGACGCCCTGCAGTCGCGCTTCGACGTCGCCCGACTGCCGTTCTCGCTGAAGGTGCTGCTGGAGAACCTGCTGCGCTGTGAGGACGGGGAGTCGATCCGGGCGACCGACATCAAGGCGCTCGCCAGCTGGGACGCGAACGCCACGCCGGCCGTCGAGATCGCGTTCACCCCCGCGCGCGTGGTGATGCAGGACTTCACCGGGGTACCCGCGATCGTCGACCTCGCCGCGATGCGCGACGCGATGTCGGCGATGGGCGGGGATCCGAACAAGATCAACCCGCTCGTCCCCGCCGAGCTCGTGATCGACCACTCCGTCCAAGTCGACGCGTTCGGCACCCCGCAGGCGTTCAAGGTCAACGCCGAGCGCGAGTTCGAGCGCAACCAGGAGCGCTATGCGTTCCTCCGCTGGGGCCAGGGCGCGTTTGACAACTTCAGCGTGGTCCCCCCCGACACCGGGATCGTGCATCAGGTCAACCTCGAGTACCTCGCGCGTGTGGTGTTCGTCGACGAGAGCAGCAACCGCGCCTACCCCGACTCACTGGTCGGCACCGACTCGCACACGACGATGATCAACGGTCTCGGAGTGCTCGGCTGGGGCGTCGGCGGGATCGAGGCCGAGGCGGCGATGCTCGGACAGGCGATGCCGCTGCTCATCCCCCAGGTGCTCGGCGTCGAGCTCACCGGCGAGCTCGCCGAGGGCGCGACGGCGACCGATCTCGTGCTCACGGTGACCGAGATGCTCCGCGGCCGCGGCGTCGTCGGCAAGTTCGTCGAGTTCCACGGCGCAGGACTCGCCTCGCTCCCGCTCGCCGACCGGGCGACGATCGGCAACATGTCGCCCGAGTTCGGCTCGACCTGCGCGATGTTCCCGATCGACGCCGAGACGCTGCGCTACCTCGAGTTCACGGGGCGCCCGCCGGAGCAGATCGCGCTCGTGGAGGCCTACGCGCGCGCCCAGGGCCTGTGGCACGACCACGACTCCGAGACGCCGACGTTCTCCGACACGATCGAGCTCGACCTCGGCGAGGTCGTGCCGTCGATCGCCGGGCCCAAGCGCCCCCAGGACCGCATCTCGCTCACCGAGTCCAAGGCGGGCTTCCGCACCGCGCTGGAGAACCTGCTGCCCGAGGCCCCCGGCGGCGACGACGACGACGTCGACGAGGCCGAGGTGGAGTCCTTCCCGGCCAGCGACGCCCCGGCGAGCAACGGCAGTCGCTCCCACGGCGAGGCGCCGCACGAGACCGGATCTGAGCCGGCCGTCCAGGTCGTGAACCGGCTCAGCGCCCCGGCCCCGCTGACCCTCGCCGACGGCACCGAGACCGAGCTCGATCACGGCCGCGTCGTGATCGCCGCGATCACGAGCTGCACGAACACATCGAACCCGTCGGTGATGCTCGGCGCCGGGCTGCTCGCCCGCAACGCGGTCGCGCGGGGCCTGCAGGTCAAGCCGTGGGTGAAGACATCGCTGGCGCCGGGTTCCAAGGTCGTCACCGAGTACCTGGAGCGGTCGGGGCTCAACGTGGCCCTCGACGCGCTCGGCTTCAACCTCGTCGGCTACGGATGCACGACCTGCATCGGCAACTCCGGCCCGCTGCCGACCGAGGTGTCCGACGTGGTCAACGCCGAGGACCTCGCGGTCGTCTCGGTGCTCTCGGGCAATCGCAACTTCGAGGGCCGCATCAACCCCGACGTGAAGATGAACTACCTCGCCTCGCCGCCGCTGGTCGTCGCCTACGCGCTTGCGGGGACGATGGACATCGACCTCTACACCGAGCCGCTCGGCGAGGATCCCGACGGCGAGCCGGTGTACCTGAAGGACATCTGGCCCGCCTCCGCGGAGGTCGCCGACACCGTCCAGGAGGCCGTCCAGTCCGACATGTTCCGCAAGAGCTACGACGGCGTCTTCGACGGCGACGAGCGCTGGAACTCCCTCGAGGTCCCGACCGGCGAGGAGTTCGCCTGGGATGAGCGCTCCACCTACGTGCGCCGCCCACCGTTCTTCGACGACATGCCGCGGGAGCCCGAGGCGCTCGAGGACATCGTCGATGCGCGGGTGCTCGCGCTGCTCGGCGACAGCGTCACCACCGACCACATCTCCCCCGCCGGCTCGATCCGGCGCGACGGTCCCGCGGCCCGATACCTGGGCGAGAACCACGTCGAGGCGCGGGACTTCAACTCGTTCGGCTCCCGGCGCGGCAACCACGAGGTGATGATGCGCGGCACGTTCGCCAACGTGCGACTGCGCAACCAGCTCGGCGGCGGGGAGCCGCTGCCGGAGGGCGGGGTCACCCGGTATCTCGGTGAGTCCGACGGCGGCCACGCCGGCGATCAGATGTCGATCTACGACGCGGCGATGCGTTACATCGACGCCGACGTCCCGCTGATCGTGCTGGCGGGCAAGGAGTACGGCTCCGGGTCCTCCCGCGACTGGGCGGCGAAGGGCACCGCGCTGTTGGGGGTGCGGGCGGTGATCGCTCAGTCCTTCGAGCGCATCCACCGCTCCAACCTGATCGGCATGGGGGTGCTGCCGCTGCAGTTCGCCGAGGGCGAGTCGGTCACGTCGCTGGGCCTCACCGGCGAGGAGCACATCACGATCACCGGGATCGCCGACACCGAGACCGTCCCGTCGACGCTCACGGTGGTGGCCGACGGACGGGAGTTCGCGGTCACGGTCCGGATCGACACCCCGAAGGAGCAGCGCTACTACCGCCACGGCGGGATCCTGCGCTACGTCCTGCGCGAGCTGCTCGCGTGAGCGGGCTCGGCCACCCCACCGGCGACTAGGCTTTCGGCGATGCCCACTCCCGTACTGCTCGATCAGCTGCTGCGCAGCGCCGGCCCCTCCGGCCACGAGACCGCACCGGCGGCGGTCTGGCGCGCCGGCGTCGCGGACTTCTCCGACGACGTCCGCGTCGATCGCGTCGGGTCCTCGGCGGTCAAGGTGCCCGGCACCGCGGGGGGGCTCTCGCTCGCGGTGATCGGCCACATCGACGAGATCGGCGTCCACGTCACCCACATCGACGACGACGGCTACCTGCGCTTCGGCGAGGTCGGCGGCTGGGATCCGATCCAGCTCGTCGGTCAGCGGATCCGGCTGACCACCCGCGGCGGCGAGGTGGTCGGCGTGATCGGACGCAAGCCGATCCACCTGATCGACCGCTCTGACGACAAAGCACCGAAGGTGAAGGACCTGCACATCGACATCGGCGCCGCCGACGGTGACGAGACCCGGGGCCTCGTGCGCATCGGCGACGTCGGCGTGATCGACGTGGAGCCGGTGGCACTGCGCGGAGACCGCATCGTCTCCCGCTCCCTGGACAACCGCATCGGTTGCTACGTCGCCGCCCAGACCGCCCGGCTGGTCGCCGAGGCGGGCGGCGCGCCCGGCGACGTCTACGGGCTCGCCGTCGTGCAGGAGGAGACGACGTTCGCCGGCGCCCGGACGAGTGCATTCGGCCTCCAGCCCGATGTGGCGATCGCCGTCGACGTCACCCACGCCACCGATCAGCCGGGCGTCGAGCTCGGGCCGGTGACCGCGCACAAGCTCGGCTCCGGTCCGGTCATCTGCCGGGGCACGATCCTGCATCCGGTGATCAGCGACCTGCTGTGCGACACCGCCGAGGAGCTCGGGATGAAGTTCACGCTGGAATCCGAGGGTCGCGGGACGGGCACCGACGCCGATGCCGTGCACATCTCCCGCGCCGGCATCGCCACCGGCCTGGTCTCGGTGCCGCTGCGCTACATGCACTCCTCGGTGGAGCTCGCCGACGTGGCGGACATCGAAGCGGCGGCGGTGCTGATCGCGGCGTTCGCCCAGAAGCTCACCGCCGAGCTGTCGCTCGCGCGTTGACCTTGACGACGCTGCTGCTGTTCGACATCGACGGGACGATCGTCGGGAGCGCGTCCAGCGAACACGCGGCGGCGCTGCGCCAGGCGCTGTATGAGGTCCACGGCCTCGACCGCGGGTTCACGAGCGACATCTCCGCCGCCGGGCGGACCGACGGCGAGATCGCGCGGCTGCTCCTGCTTGCCGCCGGGGTGTCGGAGTCGGCGATCGACGCCGGCGCGCCGGCGGTGCGCGAGGCGACCGTCGCCGCCTACGCGGAGCTGTGCCCGACCGATCTCACCGACAAGGTCCTGCCGGGGATCCATGACCTCATCGATCGATTGAGTGCGCGAGACGACGTGGCGCTGTCGCTGGTCACCGGCAACTTCGAGCCGGTGGCCCGGCGCAAGCTCGCCAGCGCGGGCGTCGGGCGGTACTTCCCCCCCGGCCAGGGTGGCTTCGGGTCCGACGCCGAGGTGCGCGCCGAGCTCCCGGGGATCGCCCGGCGACGGGCCGGCGGTGCCGGCGAGCCGTGGCCCCGTGAGCACACGATCGTGATCGGCGACACCCCGCGCGACATCGCCTGCGCTCGCGCCGACGGGGTGCGCTGCGTGGCGATCGCGACCGGGCCGTTTGCGATCGACGCGCTCGGCGACGCGGATGCGGTCGCCGGACCGGGTGAGCTCGGCGCCGTGCTCGCGCCACTGCTCGGAGACTGACCGGACGCAGGCCTGGGATCGTGTCGACGAGGACGGCACGTCCGTTCGCGCATAGCGAGGCTCGAGTGGCGCGATGGGCGGTTCGCCCGAGTTTTCGTCCTACCAGAAGCCGATAGCGTGGATCAACGTGTCCGGGCCCGCGGCGCCGACCGGCGGTGCCGATGCTCAACTCCCTGCGCAAGGTGCTCGGCTGCGTTCACGCCCAGCTGGTCGAGACGGCGTGCCTACGGCTGCCCCTGACCCGTGACGACATCGGCGCCGATGGCACGATGAGCGACGCCGCAGCACCGAAGAAGATCGGCGCGATGCTCGACTCCCTGGCGGCGACGGTCGCTCAGGGCCAGTACCCCAGCTGAGACCATGTACGTAGGGTGCACCTCGCCGCCGGCGCACCGGTGACGGGTCTCGCGTGATGCCAGACGCTCTGCGCGGTACGTTCTCAGTCGAGTTCACCCCCGGCGAGACTGAACTCAGTGAGCGGGTCGCACGGATGGCCTTCACCAAGGACGTTCGAGGGCGATCTCGCCGCTACAGGCCGGGGCTTGATGCTCAGCACCGGCGACCCAACAGAGAAACCGCCGGCTACGTCGCCGTCGAGACGGACAAAGGACGGCTTCATGACCTGACTGGTGGGTTCGCCTTCCAGCATTTCGGCACGATGAACCAGGCGCACCGACCCTAGGAACGACGGGGCGGATCCAGCGAGCGTCGCAACACCCGTGAGAGCAGCACTGCGGATTGGGTTTTGGGGTGACGGTCGACCGACTTGGCGCGCGTGAGGCCCGGCGCCTCGGGTGCTGCGATGATGGCTGGATGCCCGGGTCGGTCGCCATCAACGGCCTTGTCGTCGTCGAGGCTGGGGATCAGCGCGCCTGCGTGAGCCAACCGGCGAGTCGCTGGCGTCCTGGGTGTTCTGCGCCGGTCAGGACCGGTGGTCGATGAGTTCATCACCGGCCAGCCGGGAGGCGAGTTGTAGTTGTGGAGAGCTACGCGCGCTGGTGACCGGAGAACCATTCAGGGTCGGGGTATGCCACTGCCTGGAGTGTCAGCGGCGCACCGGCGGACCCTTTGCGGCACAGGCGTGGTGGCACGGCGAGCAGGTGACGATCGAGGGACGGTCCGCGGAATGGACCCGCTACAACGACGAGGACGGCACGCCGTGCACGTTCTCGTTCTGTCCCGTGTGCAGCGCGACGGTCTTCTTTCAGAACGCGCGTCTTCCCGATACCTACGCGATTCCGGTCGGCGCGTTTGCTGACCCGACCTTCCCGCCGCCGCAGCGCTCGACATGGGAGGAGCGCCAGCACTCGTGGGTGATCATGCCCGAGGGGATCGAGCACATCTACTGATCTCGTCGGGGCGGTTGCCTCGTGGCGCTCGACACTTCTGCTGCCGTGCACATCAATGGCCTTGGACTGGACAGATCGCGACGGTCACCGGCGACCTTGGTACGCACGAGCGCGATCTGATCACTTCGCCCGAGGGCGACGCGGCGCGCCCACGGTGCTGACCAAAACCTCTGGCTGCTGCATCGTCGCCGCACCAGGTCTGGGGCGCTTCGCTGCTGCTCTCGCCGCCGGCCGCCGGCGGAGGAGCAGCCCGTCCAGAGTGCCGAGGGTTCGTGGATCCGGCACTCTCAGTCAAAGCGGTGATCTCAGGGTCTGGACGGGCGCTGCAAGCGTGACCAGCGCCGCCTCGAATCCTTCTGTGTCTGAGGCTGGGATCTCGCTGCGCCACTGCTCGACGGCTCGCTCGGCCGCTTGGCGGGCGGCCGCGGTGCAGGCGTGACCGCGCTTGGTGAGAGTGAGTAGCCGCGCTCGATGATCAGTCGGGTGCGGCCCACGTTCGACATACCCCGCGGCAACGAGACGCTGGGTCAGCTGAGCGGCGGCCTGCTTGGTGATTGCGAGATGGGTCGCGAGGTCGGCGGTGGTGGCGTCGCCCTCGGCGATGCGGGCGAACGCGAAACCATGCCGCGCAGTGACGTCGCGAAAACCCGCGCCCGTGATCTCGGCCTGTATCGAGTCGACAAGGCGGGTCGAGAGCCTGAGAACGGCGGTCGCCGTGGTCCAACGGTCGTTCGACATGGACAAGCATCTTGACTGATCGAGCAGACGCAGCTACCGTCACGAAGACAACTACCTTGTCTATCGGAGGTTCGGTGCCGATCTATTCCCCAGAAGATGCCGATGAGTTCCAGGCCCACGGCAGCCGGTTCGCGTCGTTTCTCTCAACTGCCCGCGGCGCGTCGGCGTTGTGCGCCTGGCGGCTTGATGTCGCGCCCGGTCTACAGGGTGTATCGCACCGCCCTGATCACGAGGAGGTCATCCTGCTGCTGAGCGGTCGGCTGGAGGTCAACCTCGACGGCGAGCGCACGACGGCCGAGGCCGGCGCGGTCATTCACGTGCCCGCGGGTAGCGAGTTCTGCGTCGATGGCGGCCCAGACGGCGCTGCCGCATGGGTCACGACGACCGCCGGACTGACGGCCACCATCGGCGACACCATGATGGCCCCTCCCTGGGCGCAGTAAGCGCGCCCAGAGGGCATGGCGTGCGGTGAGGGCTCCTTGACGTTGTCGTCGATTTCCGGATGAGCGATAACTCATTTGTGCAACGCGCGCGCGGCTGGGGACATAACCGTGGTGAAACATGTTCCTTCCCAGCCCGACCGCTACGACGCTCGACGAGCGCGCCCCAAACGCCCGCGCCGCGACTCCGCCGAGGAATTTCTCGTCTGCGACGCAACGTTTGACGCCGAGCGAACATAAGACCTGTGTGAGCGCTGAGAAAGGCGAGGGCCGCGAGCGGCGCTTCGAGGAGCTCTTTGAGGAGCATTACCGCGCGGTCGCGCGGTATCTGCGCACGCGCGGACACGCCGCGGCTGACGCCGACGACCTCATCGCGGGGACCTTCGAGGTCGCCTGGCGTCAGATCGACAAACTGCCGCAGGGGCGCGAGGCGCTGCCGTGGCTGTTGACGACGGCGCGCAACCTCTCGCGCAACGCCGGGCGCAAGTCGCAGCGAGAGAAGGTCTTCGTCGACGGGCTCGCGACGGTGTCGACGGTGTCAGCCGAGATGAAGATCGAGGGTCGCGCCGCCAGCGCCGAGGTGATGGCCGCGCTTGCGCAGCTCAAGCCGGTCGATCGCGACCTCGTGCTGCTCGTCGCCTGGGACGAGCTGTCGGTGGCGGATGCGGGCGAGGTGCTTGGGCTGCGGCCGGTCACTGCGCGGTCACGGTTACACCGGGCCCGTCAGCGGATGAGTGCGCTGCTTCAGGGTTCGACCGCATCTGCCTCCGGTTTGGTGCCGGCGACGGCGGAAACATCCGTGTCGAAGGAGAGATCGTGATGAGAGCCCACGAGTCGATCGACGACGACCCTGTCATCCGCAAGGTCGCTGCGGCGCGTCCGCACATCGCCGAGGACGACCTCTCCCCGGACGGCCGACGTGCCCGCGCGATCAGGGAGCGCGTTCTTGCGGGGTCGGCCCCGGTCGCCAAGCCTTCTCCAGGTGTCCGCCGACAGCGACCCCGTCGTCGTTGGATCGAGCTCTTGGGTCCGGGCCTCGGGCTGGCCGCCACGGTTGGCGTCGTGATCTTGATCGTCGTGATCGCGGGCGGCATCCGCGTGCGCGACCACGCGACCACCCCCTCGACGCTGCGCACGGTTCCCGGCACGCCACCGCCCGCTCCGACCTCGCTGCTGCCGGCCCACGGTGGCATGCGGGGACTGCTCTCGACGCCGATGCTCTCCGGCTCGGGAGCTCATCTCACCACGCTCTTCGATCAGTGCCCGCGGTGCCGGGCCCGGCTGCGCGAGCCAGGCACGCAGTGGAGCTCACGCAGCGCTGACGGGGGCCTCACCTGGCGCACCGCCCGGGTCGCGACGCCGCCGCACGCCGATCTCGGCTCGCTCGCGCAGTCCGGCGACATGGTGTGGACGAGCGGTTACCTCGGGAACACTCCGACGATCTTTGTCTCCCACGACGGCGGGGTGCGCTTCGTGGCGGCGACGACCGCGGCGGCGCCCGCGGCCGACTCGCCGATCACGGTCGACGACGGCACGGTGTGGGCGCTCGGCAACCGCTGCGACGGTCACACCTGCCGCGCGGTCGTCCTCTCCGGGCCGGCCGGCGGCGACCGGCTCACCGCGACGGCGTCCCAGCCCGCGCTGCGCCCGCACGTGAACGGTGTGCAGGCGATCGTCGAGGCTCACGGCTCGAGCGTCGTCGTCAACGGCGGTTTCGCGGCCACCGACCTGCAGACGTTCGTCTCCCACGACGCGGGCCGTTCCTGGAGCGAGGTCTCCTACCCATGCGACCGTCCGGTCGAGGGCGACATCTACCCGACGAGCGACCGGTCGCTGTGGGCGGTCTGCCTCGCGACCCCGGACGCCACTGGACGACAACGGCGACGCTCACTCAGCTGCAGCCGTCACTCACGCCGGTCACCGACGAGGACGCGTGGATAATCGGCTACAGCGGGGTGGTGAAGCGCACGACCGACGGCGGACGAACCTGGCAGACCGTGCTCCGGGCGCCGGTCCCCTACCAGTCGGGCCCCCAGCTGGTCGTGCAGGACGCGCAGAGCGCGGCGATCCTCGTCACCGCGACCACAGGCAGCCTCGGCGCCCATGACCGGCGGACCGATCTCGTCGCCTATCGCACAACCGACGGAGGCACCCATTGGACGCCGACCGTCATCACGCTGCCCCGCGGCTGAGGCCGACGACCAGGTCGTCCGTGCGCGACACCGAGCGCAACGTCGCGGCGGGTCGCGACACATCCCGTGCACGACCACCTCTCCGGGGTGGGTCGTCGCTCAGGTCCACAGCCCACGCTTCACCAGCGACGCGGGAGTCCATGTCTTCTCCATCTCGCCAACCTGCGGCAGCGGTCAGCGTGGCTCGTCTGCACGTCAGCTCTTGGCACCGTGCAGCGCAGACGACATGGGTCGGGGACGCACACCTCCTGCAACAGGGCGATACCCAGCTCGCCGCCGCTACCGCAGCCCGCATCGGGGTCTTGAGCGCCAGCATCAGACACGACGTCGCATCAGCGTTCGCGACGCGACGACGCGCCAATGCGGAGCTCAGGCAAGCAGATGAGCAGCTCGGCATCCGCCATCCTGGGCAGACGGTCACGCTGCCCACCGCAATCAGCGGTTTTCATAGACATCATCGGCTATCCGGGCGTCAGCTGACCGGGGTGCGAGCCCCGAGGGCGCGTTGGCAGCCCCTCCAGGCGCACCCCGAGGACGAGAGCCGGACGTCGCGCGAAGCCCGCCTCTGAATCCCAGACGCAACACTTCCGGGCTCATCAACCAGCAGGGGCCTGTCCCAACCGCCAGCTTGGGCAGCACGGTGTCCCAAGCTAACCACCATCCATCGAAACACCAACGCGGAGCTTCGTCCTGGGGACTCGCTTCTGATCAGTCGGCGCGGCCCACCGGTTGGAGTAGCATCGCCAGAAGTGAGGGGCCAGGGACCTTGCACGGACATGTAGGAGGGAGGCAGAAGATCATGCTGAGGTCTGGGCGGGTCACGTTGGTCGGTCTCTGTGCGTCGACGTTCGCGCTCATCGCCGCCAACGGAGCGGGCGCGACCGGAGCGTGCGTCGCGGGGACGACGCCCCAGCGGGCCTGCCCGCTGACGCATAGCGTGTCCAGCTCGCTATCGGGCAGCGGCGACAGCGTCTACTACAAGCTCTGGGCGCGTAGGGGAACCGAGATCCGCCTGACACTCGACGACACCGAGAACCCCGGCTGCAGCACCGGCGTCGTACCCGGCGGATGCGTTCTGATGTGCGCCTCCTTCGACAAGCTCTCCCCCTCCAACGGAAAGTCTCCCTGCTCGACCCCGTCAGAAGGGTCTGATCGCCCGGCCACCGAGCAGGTGACCGCGACCCGCTCCGGCGTCTTTTACCTGTCGGTCAACACGGAGCGGTTCAACGGCAGCGGCACGGTGCCTTACTCGCTCTCGGTGTCTGCCAACCCCGGAGTGCGATGGCCTCCGCCGTGTGTCGTGCCGCGACTGCCCCACGATACGTTTCTCTCAGTGGCCGAGTCCCGGCTGCGCGCTGCCGGTTGCCGGGTGGGTCAGATCCGGCGTGTGCACAACCGTCATACGCACGGCGGAGACGTCGTGTCCCTAGGTCTGCGAGGCGGATCGATTCGCCCCCGGGGAGCACGAGTGGCCATCACCGTCGCCACGCGGTGAGAGTCACGCTTTCCGCCTCGCCAGGGATTTCGGATCAGCTGCACGCCGGACGAGCTCTGCCCGCTCAAGGCAGCCGACGATCTCCTCAGCGACGACAGGCGGGTCAGCGCACCGAGCGGTAGATCGCGCCGTGGGCGGCCGAGATCGCCGGCCGGTCACGCTCACGCCGCTGGGCCACCGCCGCGATCGTGCGGACGCGGGCGGGCGATCCGGCGACCGCGGCGGGGACGGTGAGCAGCACGGCGAGGGCGGCGGCGAGGCTCGCCGGGTCGCCGGGGGCGAAGGACCGGTAGGCGGCCGGGTCCGACGGCTGGTCGGCGAAGTGGCCGAACGCGGGACCGGCGACCGGCACGCCGAGGTCGAGGCACAGCTCCAGCCAGCCCGAGTGGGTCCCATGGCGGTAGGGGAGCAGCGAGACCGCAAGCCCGGCGAGCTGCGCCTCGAGCTCCGCGTCGGTGGACCGCGGCGCCGACACGAGCTCGATCGCATCGGCACCCGGATCCAGGCCCGCACAGATACGGCGGACGGCGTCGCCGGCGGCCGCGTCCCGGACGCGGTCATGCATCCACACCCGCCCCCGGACCGAAGCCGCCCCACCGGCCCGTAGCCGGGCCAGGGCGGCGGCGAGCAGCGCCACCGACCCCGGTCCGTCGACCCCGGGACGCAGGTCGCGCAGATGGATGCCGATCGCCGGGGGCGCTGTGGCGTCGACAGCGGGTGTCACCGGCGCCACCGCTGCGGGATCGACAGCGGACGGCGGCGGGGGCGCAGCGCGCATCGCGGGATGGGCGATGACGTGCGCCGTGCGACCCCACCGCGCGGAGATCTCCCGGGCCGCCCCGGGCGTGAGCGTGATCACCGCGGCGGCGGCGGGGATGAGCAGATCCAGGTGGGCGAGATGGCGCGCCTGCTCGGCGGCCGGGAGCTGGGGATGGGTGAGATCGTGGACGGTGTAGACGAGCGGCCGGCCGGCCGCGTGCAGCGCCCCGAGCGAGAGCGACGCCGGCGAGCGCGACTCCACGCCGAAGTGGACGTGCATCACGTCGAAGTCACCCGCGTGGGCGGTGATCCAGGCGGGCTCGAGCATCACCGGCGGCCACCACCGGCTGGGCGGCGCCCCCGGCACCGGCGGGTCGGCGAGCACCCGGATCCCCGCCCGATCCAGACCGAGTCTCGTGACGTAGGGGTGGCCCGCCGGGATCGAGGCGACGCGGACGACGTCACGGGGCAGCGGTGTGGTCACCGGCGGGGCGACTATATGACAGGGCGGTGTCCGTCGCCCTCAATCCCCACCGAACCCATCACGCCGCCTTCTACTCACCCCCCACGGCCGGCGACGGGCGGGCGCTCGCGCTCGTGCACGGCAACTGCCAGGCCGAGTCCCTGCGCCTGCTGCTCGACGGCGAGACGCTGCAGACGATCCGGATCCCGCCCGTCCACGAGCTCACCGCCGGGGATCTGCCCCACCTGCACCGGTGGCTGGCGCGGGCGAAGGTCCTCGTCAGCCAGCCGGTGCGCGACGACTATCGCGGCCTCGCCCTCGGCACCGCCCAGCTGCGGGCCGCCGCCTCACCCGACACCCGGCTGATCATCGTCCCGATCGTCCGCTTCGCCGGGCTCTACCCCGAGCAGGCGATCATCCGCCCCCCACACGACCCGGCGGCGCTGCCGCCGCTCGTGCCCTACCACTCGCTGCGCACGCTCGCGCAGGCCGCTGGGCGCCCCCGGCCCCGGGCGCTCAGCCCCGCCGCGGTGGCGCGGGTCGCCGACGAGTCGCGAGCGCAGCTGCGCCGGCGTGAACGCGCTCATGGGGCGGTCGCGATCGGCGATGTCTTCCAACG
>CAZZWJ010000048.1:0-12877 GCA_964657875.1 uncultured Solirubrobacteraceae bacterium | reverse complement strand
CCTCGATGGAGGCGCTGATCCACCACTTCAAGCTCGTCACCGAGGGGTTCCGGGTGCCGCCGGGCGAGATCTACCACGCGATCGAGTCCCCGCGCGGCGAGCTCGGCTGCTTCATCCGCGCCGACGGCTCCGCCAAGCCCGCCCGGGTGCACATGCGCGACCCGAGCTTCACCCACATGCAGGCGCTCGCGCCGATGGTCAAGGACGCGTACATCGCGGACCTGATCGCGACGCTGGCGATGCTCGACCCGATCCTCGGCGGGATCGACCGCTAGCCCTCGATGAGCCCGTTCGTCCCCCGCTTCGCCCACGGCAGCCGCGTCCCCGGATGGGACGACGCCGTCGACCTCACCAAGGATCCGGCGACGATCCCCGATCCGGCGACCACGCCGGTCCCCGAAGAGCTGCGCGCCACGATCGAGACCGCGATGTCCAAGTACCCCGATCGCCGCTCGGCGGCGATCCCGGCGCTGCACGCCGCCCAGGCGATCCATGGCTGGTGCTCGCCCGAGGCCGTCGACCAGGTCGCCTGCGTGATGCAGCTGACCCCGGCCTACCTGCAGTCGGTGGCGAGCTTCTACGACATGTTCGAGACCCAACCGCGGCCGATCCACGACGACGTCTACGTGTGCACGAACATCACGTGCTCACTGCTCGGCGCCGACGATCTGCTCGACGCGATGATGGGCGCCGCGGGCGACGACGAGACCGTGCACGTGCGCTCCTTCGAGTGCCTGGGCGCGTGTGACATCGCGCCGATGGCGTCGGTCAACGGCGAGTACGTCGGCCCGCTGGTCGAGGCCGATGCCGAGCAGATCATCCAGGACCTGCGCGCCGGACGACCCGTGCTGCCCGCCAAGCAGCTGCGCTACCGGCGCTCGGTCGACGACGGGACCCCCGCCTCCGAGCAGACGCTCGAGCAGGAGTTCGCCGCCGCCGGCGACGCCCCGCGCACGACGACCGCCGGTCTGCCGGCGGCCGGCGAGCCGGCCGATCGCATCGGCCCCTCGGCCCCGGTCGAGCAGCCGCCCCTCACCCCTCCCGACCACGACACAGGCGAGATATGACAAAGCTCCTGTTCGACCACATCGATGAGCCCGGCCTCAACACGATCCCGGTCTACGAGCGTTTCGGCGGCTATCAGGGCCTGCGTCAGGCACTGTCGATGTCGCGCGAGGACCTCACGGCCTCGATCATGGACTCAAACATCCGGGGTCGCGGCGGCGCGGGCTTCCCGGCGGGGCGCAAGATCTCCTTCCTGCCCAAGGGCGAGATGCAGAAGTACCTCGTCTGCAACGCCGATGAGTCCGAGCCGGGCACGTTCAAGGACCGCGAGCTCATGCAGAAGAGCCCGCACATGCTCGTCGAGGGCGTGATGATCGCCGCCTACGCGGGGGGCATCTCCAAGACCTTCATCTACATCCGCGGCGAGTACCAGCTGCAGGCCGACATGCTCGAGGCGGCGATCGCCGAGGCCGAGGCCGCCGGCTACGTCGGGCAGAACATCCTCGGCACCGAGACCTCGATCTCGCTGGTCCTGCACCGCGGCGCGGGCGCCTACATCTGCGGCGAGGAGACGGGCCTGCTCGACTCGCTGGAGGGCAAGCGCGGCAACCCGCGGTTGAAGCCGCCGTTCCCGGCGGTCGAGGGGCTCTACGCCGGCCCGACGCTCATCAACAACGTCGAGACGCTCGCGACGCTGCCCCACATCGTGCGGATGTCGGGCGACGAGTACGCCAAGATCGGCGTCGAGGGCTCGACCGGCACCAAGCTCGTCTCGATCTCCGGTGACGTCAAGCGTCCCGGCAACTACGAGATCGAGCTCGGCACCCCCTCGCGGGAGATCATCTACGGCCTCGCCGGCGGCCCTCCGGACGGGCGCAAGGTGAAGTTCTGGTTCCCGGGTGGTTCCAGCTCGCCGGTGCTCACCGCCGACGATCTCGACATCCCCTACGACTTCGACTCGATGGCCAAGGCGGGCACGATGCTCGGCTCGGGCGCGATCATCGTCGCCGACGATTCCCGGCGCGTGCTCGACACGGCGCTCAAGGTCGCCAAGTTCTACGCCCACGAGTCGTGCGGCAAGTGCGTGCCCTGCCGTGAGGGCACCAACTGGACGCACAAGATGCTGTCGCGGATCTACACCGGCGAGGCGACGCCGATGGATCTGGACATCATGGCCTCCGTCCAGGAGCAGATCATCGGCAACTGCCTGTGCGTGCTCGGCGACGCGATGGCGATGCCGATCGGCTCGATCGTGGCGAAGTTCCGCACCGAGCTCGAGGCCGAGATCGAGGAGGCGCGGTTGCGCAGCTTCGGTAACGAGTCCGAAGACGTGATCGCGCTCGGCGTCGCCGACGAGCTCGCCGGACCGATCCCGGTCCATTAATCCGCGCCTGCACCCCTACTAGTCTCTAGCCGCCCGCATCACCAGAGAGCCATGCCACGCCCTGAGCAAAAGACCATCAGCCTGACCATCGACGGTCGGGAGATCGAGGCCGTCGAGGGCTCGATGCTCGTCGACGCCGCCAAGCACGGCGACGTCGAGATCCCCTACTTCTGCTACGAGCCCAAGCTCGGCAACCCCGTCGGGGCGTGTCGCATGTGCCTGGTCGAGATCGAGGGGATCCCCAAGCTGCAGACCTCGTGCTCGACGCCGGTCAAGGACGGCATGGTCGTCCACACCCAGACCGACCGCGTGCGGGGCGCGCAGAACGCGGTCGTCGAGTTCCTGCTCATCAACCATCCGCTCGACTGCCCGGTGTGCGACAAGGGCGGCGAGTGCCCGCTGCAGGACATCACGTTCGGCTGGGGCCTGGGCCGCAGCCGCATGATCGAGCCCAAACGTCACTTCCAGAAGCCGCTGGCGCTCTCACCGCTGGTCGCGATCGACCGCGAGCGCTGCATCCTCTGTTACCGCTGCGTGCGCTTCTCCCAGGAGATCTCCGAGGACTACCAGCTGATCTTCACCGAGCGCGGCGCCCACACGTACGTCGGCACCCACGACGGTCACCCGTACGTCGCCCCGTTCAGCGGCAACATCATCGAGCTGTGCCCGGTCGGGGCGCTCACCTCCCAGCCCTACCGCTTCCGCGCCCGGCCCTGGGACATCGAGGATGCCGGCGGCGTCTGCACGCTGTGCCCGGCCCAGTGCAACGTCACCTTCACCGTCCGCGACGAGCGGGTCGCGCGAGTGCTCGCCCGTGATCACGAGGGCAACCCCGGCGTCGACGACGGCTGGCTGTGTGACAAGGGCCGCTTCGCCTACCAGGCGATCCACTCCGACGACCGGATCACCCGGCCGCTGGTCCGTGACGGCGGTCAGCTGCGCGAGGTGTCCTGGGAACGTGCCATGGAGACCGCCCGGGGCCTGGCCAAGCATGCGGGTCACACCGGCGCGCTCGTCGGCGGTCAGGCGACCAACGAGGAGGGCTTCCTGCTCGCCCGGCTGATGCGCGAGGGCCTCGGCAGCTCCGACATCGACTCCCGGCTGGTCGAGGATCCGCTGCCGGCGGCGGCCGCCCGGGCGCTTGCCGCCCCGCAGCTGCAGGCCTCGGTGCCGGACATCGAGTTCGCCCACACCGTCCTCGTCGTCGGCTGTGATCCGCTGGAGGACATGCCGATCATCGACCTGCGGATCCGCAAGGGCGTGCGCCGCAACGGCGTCGCGCTCGCGGTGGCCACCGCACGGCCGACCGCGCTTGAGCGCAACGCCCGGATCGTCGCCCGCTACGCCCCCGGTGATGAGACCGACTTCCTGTCCGCGCTCGCGCGCGGGCTGTCCGGCGAGGACGATCCGACCCGACCGCTGGGTCAGACGGTCACCGATCTCGTCGCCCAGCTGCGCGACGGCGGCGAGGACGTGGTCATCCTCTATGGCGAGCGGATCGGCGCCGGGGCCGTCGCCACGCTGCTGCAGATCGCCGGCCACCTGAACCTGGCCGCCCACGACGGCGCGGGCCTGATGCAGATCCCGACCGGGGCCAACGCCCGCGGGCTGCGAGAGGCCGGCGCCGTCCCCGACGCCGGACCCGGCTACGCGACGCTGCCGGAGTCCCAGCGGGGACGTTCGGCGATGGGCATCGCCCAGGCGGCCGCCGATGGTGAGCTCACCGCGCTCTACCTGCTGCAGACCGATCCCCTGCGCGACCTGCCCGACCGCGGGCTGTGGGAGTCGGCGATGGGGGCCGCGAGCCTCGTCATCGCCCACGCCTCGGTGCTCACCGAGGGTCTGCGCGAGTACGCGAACGTCATCTTCCCCGCCGAGTCCCACGCCGAGAAGGACGGGACGGTCGTGCACCCCGACGGTCGCCTGCAGCGGCTGCGGACCGCGATCGCCCACCCCGGCGAGGTCCGGCCCGGCTGGGCGGTGATCGCCGAGCTCGCCGACGTCTGCGGGGTCGCGCTCGACGGCGTGCGCCGCTCCGAGGACGTCTACGCGCAGCTCGTCGACGCCGTCGCCGTCTACGCCGGGATCACGCTCGACGAGATGGCCGGCCATGGCGTGCGCTGGCCCGAGCGTCCGGGCGCGAGCGAGCTGGCGGGCGACGACGGTTCCGATACGCCGTTCGTCGCTCCCGGGCCGCGGGCGCCCGCCGCGAGCAACGGTCACCTCGCGCTCGGCACCTACCGCCCGCTGTTCGCGGCGCCCGAGGTCGACATCTCCCCGGCGCTTCAGTACCTCGTCACCGCCCAGCACGTCGAGCTGTCACCCCACGACGCCGCCCACCGCGGGATCCTCGACGGTGAGATCGTCGTCGTCGCCCAGAACGGGACCCGTCTGCAGGCGACCGCCGTGGTCCGCTCCGACGTCGCGCGGGGCAGCGCGTTCCTCGCCGACGGGATCGGCGAGGATTCGGCCAACGTGCTCACCGAGCCGCTGATCGAGGTCCTCAAGGCATGACGATGACCCCGATCCTCGCCACGGTCACCTACTTCGAGCCCTGGTGGGTTCAGATCATCAAGGCACTGGTGATCTTCGGGGTCATCTTCGCGGTGCTGCCGGTCCTCATCATCTACGAGCGCAAGCTGATGGGCCGCATGCAGAATCGCTACGGCCCCAACCGCGTCGGCCCCTACGGCCTCATGCAGCCGCTCGCCGAGATCGTGAAGTTCGCGACCAAGGAGGCGTTCCGCCCGACGACGTCGATCGGTTTCCTGTTCCGGATCGCGCCGATGATCGCGATCCTCACCGCGGTCACGTCGCTGGCGATCCTCCCGTTCGGCAACGTCCAGCACATCTTCGGTGAGCGCGTCGGGCTCTACGGGATCGACGTCTCGATCGGTCCGCTGTTCGTGTTCGCCTTCGGGGGGATCGCGTTCTACGGGATCATGCTCGGCGGCTGGGCGTCGGGCTCGAAGTACTCGTTCCTGGGCGCGATGCGCGGCGCCGCCCAGCTCATCTCCTACGAGGTCTCCCAGGGGCTCGCGCTCGTCGGCGTGATCATCTCCTCGGGCACGCTGTCGCTCACCGGGATCGTCCACGCCCAGCAGGGGATGTGGTACATCGTGCCCCAGTTCGCGGGCTTCCTCATCTTCATGACCGCGTCCTTCGCGGAGACCAACCGCGCGCCCTTCGACGTGGTGGAGGGTGACTCGGAGATCGTCGGCGGCTACTTCACCGAGTACGGTGGGACCGCCTTCGTCGCCTATCTGTTCGCCGAGTACGCGAACATGATCGTCGTCTCGGGCATGGCGGTGACGTTGTTCCTCGGCGGCTGGGCGATCCCCGGAAATCCCCACATCCCCGGTTTCATCGATCCGATCATCGTGCTCGCCAAGATGTTCCTCGTCTTCACGTTCTTCGTCTGGATCCGCACCACCCTGCCGCGCCTGCGCTACGACCAGCTGATGTCCTTCGGCTGGAAGATCCTGCTCCCGCTGGCCACGCTCAACATGCTCGTCACCGCGATCGTCGTCGTCGCCTAGACCTCCCCCCTCCCTCTCCCCTTCAGAGAAAACATGACTCCTTACGATCCCTCCGCCGACGTCGTCGAGGTCTTCCGCCAGCCCAAGGCCGGCCGGGCCCGTGGCACCTACCGCCTGTTCGGCGAGACCCTGCGTGGTCTCAAGACGACCGTCGCCCGCATCCCCGAGGGCGTGACGACGATCCAGTACCCCGAGCAGAAGACGCCCGTCTACCCGCGCTACCGCGGCCGCCACAAGCTCCACAAGTTCGAGGATTCCGGGCTGGAGAAGTGCGTCGGCTGCTCGCTGTGCGCCGCCGCCTGCCCGGCGGACTGCATCCGCGTCGTCGCCGCCGAGAACACCGACGAGAACCGGGTCTCCGCGGGTGAGCGCTACGCCGCCGTCTATGAGATCAACCTCAGCCGCTGCATCTTCTGCGGCTACTGCGAGGTCGCCTGTCCGTTCGACGCGATCACCATGGGCCACGACTACGAGATGTCGGACTACACCCGCTCAGACCTCATCTTCACCAAGGAGATGCTGCTCGCCGAGCCGGTCGAGCGGACGCCGTTGCGAGCCGAGGGCGAGTAGACCGATCCGCTGATGTCGCAGGTCATCTTCTTCATCGCCGCGCTCGGCGCACTTGCGGGCGCGATCGGCGTCGTCATGGTGCGCAATCCGTTCTACGCGGTGCTGGCGCTCGTCTGCCACCTGATCAGCCTGGCCGCGCTGTTCCTGCTGCTGCGCGCCCAGTTCGTCGCCGCCGCCCAGGTCGTCGTCTACGCCGGCGCGGTGATGGTGCTCTACGTGTTCGTCGTCGCCTACGTCGGGGACGGCGATGAGCCGCTGCACCGCCCCGGCGGCGCGCTGAAGGTGCTCGCGCCGCTGTTCGGGCTCGGCCTCGCGATCGAGCTCTTCTTCGCCGTGTTCGGCACCGCGCTGAAGGCGATCAACACGACCGGCGCGCACTTCACGACGATCTTCGGCACGCCGGCCCAGATCGGCACCGCGTTTCTCACCACCTACCTGTATCCGTTCGAGGTCGCCTCGCTGCTGCTGATGGTCGCCGCGGTCGGCGCGATCGTGCTCGCCCGCCGGCGTCGGGGCCTGGACGACGACGGGATCGACGAGCAGCTGCTCGCGACGCCGCGCCCCGCGTTCACCGGCACGATGGCCGAGGGCGCGGGCCTGCGCGCCGGAGCCGTCGGCGAGGAGCCGGTCCCGCCCGCCGAGCGCGAGGTCACCCTCGAGGAGCCGGCCGGGCTGCGCACCGGCGGCGGCGGTCTCACCGGCGGGGGCTGGTAGGCCGTGGACATCGGGTGGTATCTGGCCGTCTCGGTCATGATCTTCAGCATCGGCGCGGTCGGGGTGCTCATCCGCCCCAACCCGATGGTCATCCTGCTCTGCCTGGAGCTGATGCTCAACGCCGCCAACCTCGCGCTCGTGGCCTTCAGCCGCATGTGGGGCAACGTCGACGGACAGATCTTCGCCCTCATCGTGATGGTCGTCGCCGCCTGTGAGGTGACGGTCGGCCTCGGTCTGATCGTGGCCATCTACCGCCGCCAGCTCCCGGTCGACGTCGACGAGCTCAACGAGCTGCGCGGATGAGCATCTCGAACCCCGTTCCCGAGACGCCGCGACGATGAGCACCGTCACCTACGGCTGGCTGATCGTCGGGTTCCCCCTGATCGGCACGATCATCCTCGCGCTCGGCTACAAGCGCCTCGGTGCGGCCGCCGGCTGGATCGCCTCGCTGGCGATCGGGCTGGCGTTCGCGTCGGCGGTGGCGTGCCTGATCTCGATGCTCGGCCTGCCCGAGGGTCACCGCGAGCTCACCTCCTCGCTCTACAACTACGACGTCGGCACCGGCCTCGACGCCAAGCTCGGGATCCTCGTCGACCCGCTGTCGCTGTTCATGTGCCTGGTCGTCTCCGGCGTCTCGACGCTCATCCACATCTACTCGATCGCCTACGTGAAGTCCGACGCGGGCCGCTCGCGCTACTTCGCCTACCTGAACTTCTTCGTCTTCTCGATGCTCGTGCTGGTGCTCGCGGGCAACTTCCTGCTGCTGATCGTCGGCTGGGCGTTCGTCGGCGCCGCCTCCTACCTGCTCGTCTCCTTCTGGTATCGGCGCACGACCGCGACCGCGGCCGGCACCAAGGCGTTCGTGATCAACGTCCTCGGCGACGTCGGGCTCGTGCTGGGGACGTTCTTCATCCTGCGCCACACCCACACGCTGGACTTCGGGCGCACGTTCGCGCTCGCCCCCCACGTCTTCGGGCACAACTCCACCGACCTGGTGGCCGGCACCCTGCTGCTGCTCGTCGGCGCCTTCGCCAAGTCCGCCCAGGTCCCGCTGCACACGTGGCTGCCCGACGCGATGGAGGGCCCGACCCCCGTCTCCGCGCTCATCCACGCCGCGACGATGGTGACCGCCGGCGTCTACCTGATCGCGCGCATGCATCCGCTGTTTGAGATCGCCACCACCTCCGCGGACGTCGGCGCGATCATCGGCTGCGCGACGCTCGTCATCGCGGCGTCGATCGCGGTCGTGCAGACCGACCTCAAGCGCGTCATCGCCTACTCGACGATGTCCCAGATCGGGTACATGATCATGGGCGTCTCGGTCGGCGCCTACGCGGGTGGCCTGTTTCACCTGATGACCCACGCGTTCTTCAAGGCGCTGCTGTTCATGGGCGCCGGTTCGGTGATCTCGGCGATGGGCGGTGAGCAGTCGCTGGACCGGATGGGCGGCTTCCGCAAGGCGATGCCGTTCACGTTCGTGTGCTTCATCGCCGGCGGACTCGCGCTCTCGGGCGTCATCCCGACGGCGGGCTGGCTGTCGAAGGACGACATCCTCGGCTACACGATCCACCGCGGCGGCGGCTTCATCGTGCTCGGGGTGTTCGGCTATCTCGGGGCCCTGCTCACCGGCGTCTACACGTTCCGCCTCATCTTCCGCACGTTCTTCGGTGACCCGTGCCCGGAGGCGGCCGAGCTCGCCGATGGCCACCTGCACCATGCCGAGCACGGCTTCAACCCGGGGACCCACGAGATCGAGGACACCGCCGTCGGCTTCCCGGGCGCCGATCACGCGATCGCCGAGCGCAACTGGACGATGAAGCTGCCGATGTCGATCCTGGCGATCCTGGCGATCGTCGCCGGCTACATCGAGATCCCGGGGGTCGACTCCGGGGTCTCGCGCTTCCTCGCCCCCACGTTCGCCGGCTCGCGCCTGTTCGACCAGGGGCCCTCCACCGGCGCCGCCTGGGTGGGCCTGATCATCGGCACGCTCGTCGGCATCGCCGGCATCTCGATCGCCTACGTCCTCTACGTCGCCCGGCGGGGCACGTCCACGCGGCTGCAGGACCGCCTGCCCGCGGTGCACGCGTTCCTCTACAACAAGTGGTACTTCGACGAGGCGATCGACGTGCTCGTCGTGCGCCCGGCGCTGTTCCTCGGCCGCTTCGCCGGCTCGACGCTCGAGAACGGGCTGATCGGCGGCGGCGTCACCGGCTCGACGACCGGGATCACCCGGGCGCTGTCGGCATCGGTGCGTCGCGCCCAGACCGGCTTCCTGCGCTACTACGCGGCGGTCATGATCGTCGGCATCGGCGCGATGGGCCTCTACTTCCTGGTGCAGGCGGGATGACCCTCTCGATCCTCATCTGGCTCCCGCTCGCCGTCGGCGTGCTCGGCGCCCTGCTGCCCGGGCGCCTCAGCGGCTGGCTGTCGGTCGCCGGCGCCCTGGCCACGCTCGGGCTCGCGATCTCCTACATCGCCCGCTTTCACTCGGGGACCCCCGGCCTGCAGTTCGTCACCGACAAGCTGTGGATCTCGACGCTCGGGATCCACTACAAGCTCGGTCTCGACGGCCTCAACGTGCTGCTCGTGCTCATCACCACGATCGTGTTCGCCGCCGCGCTGCTGTGGAGCGCCGGCCACGAGTGGGAGCGCCCGCGCGTCTTCTACTTCAACTTCCTGCTCGCCGAATCGGCGGTGCTCGGCGCCTTCTGCGCGCAGGACCTCGCGCTGTTCATCATCTTCTTCGACCTGATGCTGCTGCCGTTCTACTTCCTGTCGGGGATCTGGGGCGGCGAGAACCGGGTGGCGGCGACGACCAAGCTCGTCATCTACACGCTCGTCGGGTCGTTCTTCATGCTGGTGGCGGCGATCGCCACCGGGGTGCTGTCGGCCGGCCAGCACGCGACCGGCCTGGACTTCGCCTTCAGCTTCCTGCAGGCCCACCCGCTCTCCCACACCTCGCAGATCTGGATCTTCATGTGCTTCGCGATCGCGTTCCTGGTGAAGATGCCGCTCGTGCCCTTCCACGGCTGGCTCGCCGACGGGTACAAGGCGATGCCGATCCCGGCGGTCGCGGTGTTCTCGGCGATCCTGTCCAAGGTCGCCGCCTACGGACTGCTGCGGATCGTGCTGCCGCTCTTTCCCTACGCGGCCGTCCACTTTCAGACGCTGATGCTCGTGATCGCGCTCGTGTCGATCATCTGGGGCACGCTGGTGGCGATGACCCAGCCCGACGCGCGGATGGTCGTCGCCTACTCCTCGATCGCCCAGCTCGGCTTCATCACGCTCGGGATCTTCTCGCTGTCGCCGACCGGCGCCCAGGGCGCCCTGCTGCAGATGGCCAACCACGCGCTGGTCACGGTGCCGCTGTTCTTCATCGTCGCCGCCGCCGCGGCCCGCGCCGGCGGCTCGGAGAAGCTCGCCGACATGGGGGGCATCGCGTTCCGGGCCCCGGTGCTCGCGACCCTGGCACTCGTCGCCACGTTCGCGACGCTCGCCATCCCCGGCTCCTCGAACTTCGTCGGTGAGTTCCAGATCCTGCTCGGCGTCTTCAACACCAAGCTGCCGATCGCGATCCTCGCCTCCACGGGCGTGATCGGCGCCGCCGCCTACGCGCTGCGACTGTTCATCCGCTCGATGCACAACCGCGTCGGGGAGCGGGTGACGTCGTTTGAGCTGACCGGGCGGGAGGCGGTGGCGATCGTGCCGATCCTGCTCGTCGTGCTCGTGTTCGCGTTCTATCCCCAGTTCGGCCTGACGCGCTCCCAGAAGGCGGTCAGGCGGACCGAGTCCGGGACCGCCCAGCTGACCGGCCGCGGCCAGGCGACCGGTATCGCCGCGCTCCCCGGCCGCCCCCGCCGCATCTACACCTACCCCGCCACCGCCACCTCCTCCGCGCGATGAACTCCCTGATCTCGCTCTCGCTCGCCGCGGCGCGCTTTCACCCGCCTCACATCGACTACGCGTCGCTGGCGCCGTTCATCATCCTCGGCGTCGGCGCGCTCGCCGTCCTCATGATCGGGATCATCGGCGGTCCCGCCGCCGAATCGGTGCGCGGACGGGTCGTGCCGCTGGCCACGATCCTGGTGTTCGCCGCGTCGATCGTCGACGCCGTGATCCGCTTCAAGCACCCGGTGACGATCATCGACGGCGCGCTGCGCGTCGATCAGTTCGCACTGATCCTCGACGGCCTGTTCGCGGTCGCCGGGATCGCCTGCGTGATCCTGTCGCTGCGCAGCCGCGCCGCGCGCAGCGCCGGCCACGGCGAATACCACGCGCTGCTGCTGTTCAGCGTGCTCGGGATGGCGACGCTCGTCTCCTCCACCGACCTCGTCACCCTGTTCCTGGGCTTCGAGCTGCTGTCGATCCCGCTCTACGTGCTCTGCGCCTCGGAGTTCTTCCGCGAGGGCTCGCTGGAGTCGGGCCTGAAGTACCTCGTGATCGGGTCGGTCGGCTCCGCGACGCTGCTCTACGGGCTCGCGCTCATCTACGGCGCGACCGGCCACACCGACTTCGCGGGGATCGCGACCGCGATCACCCGGGGCAACCTCGGCCACGGGCTGCTCGGCGACACGCTGCTGCTCACCGGGATGGGCCTGACCCTCGTCGGCTTCGCCTTCAAGGCGTCGATCGCCCCCTTCCACCAGTGGACCCCCGACGTCTATGAGGGTGCCCCGACGCCGATCACCGCGTTCATGGCGGTCGCGACCAAGGCCGCCGCGCTCGGGGTCATCATCCGCTTCTTCGACGTCGCCGGGCTGCCGATCCAGAACGACTGGGCGCCCGCGATGGCGACGATCGCCGCGATCACGATCATCGTCGGCAACGTCGGGGCGCTCTCGCAGTCGTCGGTGAAGCGGATGCTCGGCTACTCGAGCGTCGCCCAGGCGGGCTACATGCTCGCCGGCGTCGTCGTCGGCACCCGCCTCGGCGTCGACGCGACCGTCCTGTACCTGATCGCGTATCTGATCATGAACCTCGCGGCGTTCGCGGTGATCGTCGCCACCCAGAACGAGCGCGCCGACGGCGACGAGCTGTCGGGGCTCGCCGGCCTCGGCGCCCGCAGCCCGCTGCTCGCGTGGTCGCTGACGATCGGGATGCTGTCGCTCTCCGGGATCCCCGGAACCGTCGGGTTCATCGCCAAGTTCCAGGTGATCCACGCGCTGGTCGACGGCGCCTACACGTGGCTGGCGATCGTGCTCGTGATCGGCTCGATGATCTCGCTGGGCTACTACCTGCGGGTGATCGCGACCATCTGGATGCGGGCCGAGACGCCATCGCCCGGACCGGGTGTCGTCCGGGGTTTCACAGCCCTCCCGGTGGCTCTCGCGCCGCTCGCCGGCGGCGCCCCGGAGGCCGACGGCGATGTCGGACCCGCTGCCAAGAGTCTCGGACCGGCCGCCGAACCCCCCACCACGCGCGGAGCGGCGCTCGCACTCCCCTCCGCGGAGGTCGCATTCGTCGCCCTCGTGTTCGCCGCGGCGACGATCGGCTTCGGGATCTTCCCGTCGGTGCTGTTCGACCTCGCCGCTCACGCCGGTCGGGTCTTCACCGGGCTGTACTGAGCGCGCGGGGCCGCCCACGACGGCCGCGCTTAGGATGACGCCGGTGTGCCCACCGCGCTCACTCGTCCTCGCCACCGACATCGACGTCCTGCCCGATGATC
>CAZZWJ010000047.1:7200-12946 GCA_964657875.1 uncultured Solirubrobacteraceae bacterium | reverse complement strand
ACGCCGTGCAGCGACTCGGAGAGGTCGCCCAGGACACCGGCGATCCCGTCGCGGACGCGGTCGTAGGCCACGGCCGAGGCGGAGCGGAACCACAGCGAGGAGATGACGAGCAGGGGGACGACGATGAACACCCACAGCTGATCGAGCGCCGATCCGCCGACGATCAGCGCCGGACCGATGCTGCGAGCCGGGTTGACCGACGTGCCATCGACCGGAATCGTGACCACGTGGATGAGGAGCAGGACGAGGCCGATCGGGATGCCGGCGATCGCGGAGCTCACACCGGGGTGGGTCGCGGCCAGGACGGTGAACACGAGCAGGGCGGTCGCGATCAGCTCGGTGATGATCACCCCGATGAGCGCATAGTGGCCGGGGGAGTGGGCGGCGTAGCCGTTGGCGCCGAGTCCCTTGGCGGTGAGGTCATAGCCACCGTGCTGGGACTTGGCGACGGCGAGCAGCACGGCAGCGGCGGCGATCGCCCCGATGATCTGGGACACCGCGTAGAAGAGGGCGTCGCGACGGTTGACCCGTCCGCTGAGCAGCATGCCGAGCGTGACCGCGGGGTTGAGATGGGCGCCCGAGATCGGACCGATCGCGTAGACCATGACGAGCAGCGAGAGCCCGAACCCGAACGCGATCCCCAGGTTGCCCACCTTGGTCGACGCGAGGACGGCGGTGCCGACTCCGGCGAAGACGAGGACGAACGTGCCGAGCATCTCGGCCAGGTAGCGGCGTAACGGCGTGTACAGCATGAATCCTCCGGGGATCGGGTCGGTGGACGGCGTTCGAGGACGCCGCCGGCAGGGATGGGAGCCGGTCGGTTGACCGGCGTAGGGGTCGCGCAGCCTGAGGCGACACCCGGTGGGCGCCGCCTCAGCGCGCGGTGCTACTTGTCGCGGTGCAGCAGATCCTTGGCCTTATCGGCGACCTTTTCGACCGCGTCCTTGGCCTTCTCGACGGCCTGGTCGGCCTGGCCCTCGTGCTTGAGCTCGTCGTCGCCGGTCAGCTTGCCGGCGTTCTCCTTGGCCTTACCTGTGATGTCGCTCATCGATAACTCCTGGATCGGTGGAATGGAACACCCGCTCAGACCGCAGCGCCCCCGCAAAGTTCCGCGCGATGTTCTCGATGCGGATGCCTGCGGACACGTTCTCAGCAGACGCGGAACTTCTGCTCCGCAGCCTGGTCTAACGCCTCGTGCGCCGCGTCTTATCATCACGCGGCGGTGCTGACACGAACCGATCTGAGCGCCGGCGTGACGCGTCGGTGGCCACCGTGGGTCGCCGATGGTTCTCGCGGCTGACGATCGGGTTCTCGTCCAGGCCGCGCGGGCCGGCGACGTGGACGCCTTCGCGGCGCTCGTCCGCCGCCACCAGGATGCGGTCTATCGCGTCGCGTTGCGGGTTCTCGGATCGCGCTCGGATGCCGAGGATGCCGCCCAGGACACGTTCGTGCAGGCGTGGCGCGGTCTCGAGCGCTTTCGCGGGGACAGCGCGGTTTCGACGTGGCTGTACCGGATCGTGACCAACCGATGTCTGAACCTGCTCGCGGCGCGTCGGCCGACCGAGCCGCTGCAATGGGACGCCCCGTCTGTGGACGACGACCCGGCCCACGTCGCCGAGCAGCGCGAACGGTTCACCGCGGTCACGGCGGCCGTCGGGAGCCTGCCTGCCGAGCAGCGCGTCGCGCTCGTGCTGCGCGAGGTCGAGGGGCTGTCCTACGACGAGATCGCCGACGTCCTCGAGCTGAGTCTGCCGGCGGTCAAGGGTCGCATCCATCGCGCTCGGCTCGGGGTGCTCAAGAACGCGGCGTCCTGGCGCTAGAGCCCGCCGTCCGCGGGATGAGAATTCTCCCAGCAACTGATTAGTCCCCGGTTACGGCCCGGCCGCAGACTCCGGCGCCGTGACCACTCAGAGCCTCAAGAACAAGCCGGGACGCGACGTCGACTGGCGCCGTGCGGAATTCGTACTGACCCTATTGGGCTTCGTGGGGTTCATCACGTTGCCGATCCGCCTCACCACGATCTACGGAGGGCTGCCCGCGCATCCGCTGTTCGTGCACGTCCCGGTGATCCTCATCCCGTCGACCGCGGTCGCCGCGCTCGTGCTGATCGCCCGGACGGAGTGGTTCTCGCGCTTCGGGATCGCGCTCGCGGTCGTGTCGATCGCCGCCATGAGCTCGATCTTTCTCACCATGCAGGCCGGCGGCGCGCTCCAAGCCGCGCTGCATCTCCACGGCCGCGCCGCGCACCTCATCGACGAGCACTCCCAGGCGGCGAACCTCCTGGCCATCATCTACGTCGCGTTCACCGCGCTCGTGATCGTGACCTTCGCATCCCGCCGGATCTCCAGCGGGATGCCGACCGGCCTGTCGGTGCTCGACCGGGCCCTGGGGTCCACCTCGGTGTTCTCGGCGCTGCGTGTCGTGGTCGTGCTGCTCGCCCTCGGGGTGGCGGTGGTCACCTTCCGGGTCGGTGACCTCGGTGCCCAGGCGGTCTGGCAGGGACGTATCGACAACGCCCGGACCCCGCATGCCTCCGTCGGGTCGATCCCCCACGCGACGGCCGCCACGAAGCGCTCCGCCTAGTCCGGCTCGGTCTCGATCCGCAGCGCCAGCGTCGGACAGGCCGAGACCGCCCGCCGGGCGAGCCGCTCGAGGTCAGCTCCGAGCGCTGCCGGCGCGATCACCGGGTAGCCCCATTCGTCGAGGGTGATCAGCTCCGGCAGCAGCTCCGCGCACATCCCGTGCGCGTCACAGGCGATGTAGTCGATGGTGATCCGCATCTCGCTCACCGGATCACCGTCGTCGCCGGTTTGAGGGTGAGGGCGGGCGCGTCCGCGCAGGCGTCACACGGTCCGTAGCGGACGTGGTCCAGCAGATCGGGGCCGAACAGCGCCAGCGCGCTCATGACCAGCTGCGCCACCCCATCAGGGTGCGCGCACGCGCCCCGGCCGCGCGACGTGCGGGCCCAGCGCTCCAGGTCGGTGAGCGCGGCGGCGCCCGCGGTGCCGGCGACGATCGCGGCCATCGTGTCGGCGATCGATGACAGACCGTGGACGCACGGACCACACTGACCGGCGCTCTGGGCAGACATCCAGCGCGTCACCGAGGCCATCTCGGCGGCGGCGCAGGCGCTCGCCCCCAGCGCCGAGATCACCCCGGCGCCGAGCCGGCCGCCGGCGGTTTGCAGGGCGGCGTCGCTGAGGCGGAGCGCGTCGGCTTGCGCCCCTTCGATCCAGGTGCCGGCGTAGCCGCCGATGAGGTAGGCGTCGATCGGCTCAGCGGGGCCACCGGCGGCTGTGACGAGGTCGCGCACCCGCGTCCCGTAGGCGATCTCATAGACCGCGGGTCGCGCGACCGCGCCGCTCAGCGTCACCAGCGTCGTGCCGGGCTGATCCTCGGTGCCGTAGCGGCAATACCACTCCGCGCCACGGTGGTCGACGAGGGCCGCATGAGCGGCGGTCTCGGCGTTGCAGACAAGGGTGGGACGCCGACCGATACCGCGCTGGGTGACGCGCGGTCGCGCCGGTCCGGGTTTGGCGATCCCGTCCTGCTGGAAGCGGACGATTGCGCTCTCCTGACCACTGACGTAGCCGCTCGGGGTGGGCACCACCGAGGCCGAGAGCCGCCCGCGGCGAAACTCCGGTCGCTCGTCGAGCGCTCGCTCAAGGGTCTCCTGCGCGACGAGATCGAACTCGTCGACGGTGAAGCGGATCTCGGTCCCCCGCACGGTCCGGGCGAGCGCGACCGCCCCGTCGATGACGAGGTGGGGCAGACGCGTGAGCAGCAGACGATCCTTGGCGCTGAGCGGTTCGCCCTCACAGCCGTTGACGACGACGCTCGGCGTCCCGCGGGCGTCGCGCACCGCCTGCAGCTTGGTCGCCAGCGGAAAGCCGCCGCCGCCCCGTCCCCGCAGCCGCGCCTGCGCGATCGCATCGATGAGCGACCGGTCATTGGGGCGCGCGACCGATTCGCCGTGCAGGCGCCGATGCTCGGCGAGATCCATCGGTGCGTCGGAGATGTCACGCAGCAGCCGGGGGAGGCTCATGAGCGTCCGGCGGGCCGGCTCCCCGGAGCCAGCAGCCGAGTGGGGGTTCCCGCGCGACGGGCCCAGCCGGCGGACAGCGGTCCGAGCGGCAGCCAGATGACGACCCCGGCCACGAAGGCGGCGGCGCCGGCCGCCGCGAGGATTCGCCGCCCCGCGAAGGTCGGCCAGCCGACCGCGGCGCGGATGATCACCGCGGCGAGGACGGCGGCCGTGCACCCGACGTAGACGACCGTCATCCAGCCGTGATGGACATCGCTGCCGGTCCCGAGGCTGTGCAGGACCGCGATCGGCCAGCCGGCGTAGGCAGCCCAGTGCACCGCACGCCACACCCGGTGACCGACCCACCGCCGCAGCAGGCTCGTGACCGCGACGGCGAGCAGCAGGTCAAGCGACAGCGCTCCGAGTCCGAGCCACAGCGGGCGATAGGTCCCGACGAACGGGATGAACGCGTCGAGCACCGAGATCGGCGCGAAGCTGTCGATGACCGCGGTGAGGACGTGAATGGTCAGGAAGACGACTGCGAGCAGCGAGGCCGAGCGATGCAGACCATCGACGGCGAATCGCGGCCAGCGACGCGACGCCACCCGTCCGATCTCCGCCACCCCCAGGATGACGGTGAGGGAGAGCAGGATGAGGGCCACCGCGCCGCTCCCGCGCGTCAGGTACCAGTCGGCCTTCACGCCGGCCACCCGCCGAGGGTGTGCACCCGGCCGTCGACGGCGACCAGACGTGCCGCCAGCCCCTGGCCGACCAGCCAGTCACGAGCCCGGTCGGCGAGCACGATCGCCGCGGTGGAGGCGATGTTCGCGCCGACGCAGCTCGAGGCGGTGACCGATGCGGTCCGCCAGCGGGCGTCCACCGGGGCTCCGGTCGATGGTTGCAGGATGTGATGGCGGGCCTCTCCGGCCTGTCGCCAGCGCCGGGTGAGCAGGCTCGAGGTGGCCAAGCCACCCGAGTCGACGGCGACGAGCTGCCCGCTGGGAGAGAGGTCGCGGTGGTCATCGGTCACCCGGATCATCCAGCCGCCCGCCGGCGCCGGCCCCGCGGTCGCGATGTCGCCCCCCAGCGAGAGCAGCACGCCCGACCCGGTGGCCTCATGCGCGGCCCGGGCGCCGCGGTCGGCCGCCAGCGCCTTGGCGGTCGCGCCGAGATCGAGCGTCACGCGGGCGGGGATCTGAACCGACGGCGGGGCATCGGCGAGTTCGATCGAGCGCCATGCCGGCCGGCGCCGCGCGCGGAGCGGGGGCGGGGGGCAGGTCGGTCTCAGCGGCGTGTCGGCGTCGAGCGCCTCGAGCTCTGAGAAGTCCCGGTCATAGCCGAGCTCGATCAGGTTCTCACCGAGGGTGGGATCGACCGCCCCATCGGTGATCACCGCCGCCTCGATTGCCACGGACAAGGCGTCGTGGAGCAACCGCGAGATCGTCACCCGCCGGCCACCGGCCCGGTTGACGACCGACAGCTCCGAGGCGGGGTCAAACCGGTTGGCGGCGTGGTCCATCGCGGTGATCTCCCGTTGCGCTGCGCTCCATGCCGCCTCGACGCCCTCTCCGGCGACGCGGAGCACCGCGGTCGTCCCCAGCGCCGGCCAGCTCACGAGGTCTGAGGCGAGGTGCGCGGCGGCGCGGTTCATGAACCGCCTGACACCACCGGTGCCGGCGCCGGGGTCGTCATAGCCGCCGCCCATGCCGTCCACCTGGCCGT
>CAZZWJ010000047.1:5457-7190 GCA_964657875.1 uncultured Solirubrobacteraceae bacterium | reverse complement strand
GGCCGCCGGTGGGGAGGCCGCCGGCGAGACGGTTGCCCGGTGCTTGATCTGGGTGGACCGTTTTGCGCTCCTCGCGCCGGAGCTCGTGGCGGCGCGGGATGCATGGCCCACGCCCCGTCGTGCGGCCGGGGTGGCGGCGGTCCCCGCCACCGAGGGGCTGGATGTCGTGGTGGTCGTTCTCCGGGCGTGCCCGGAGAACGAGGCGGACGCCGCACTCGCCAGCAGGCCGGTGAGGGCGACGGAGCCGATGGTGAGCGCCGCCCGGGCCGTGCGCAACCGGCGAACGGCGGCGTCACGCGCGGCCGAGCTGAGGACATGGGGGGTTCGAGGCATGGTCCTGAGGGTCGTCGCGGGCCGTAAAGCAACTTTCAGCCGTCGATGAGAACCCTCTTTTGCTTTGGTTTGCGGGGCAGACGGGACCCTAAGATGGCGGCGTGGCACGGATCGTGGTCATCGAGGACGAGCCCGGCATCGTCGATTTCGTCTCCCGGGGGCTGAGCGCCGCCGGCCTCGAGGTCGCGTCGGCCGGTGACGGGGAGACGGGTCAGGCGCTGGCCCTCGGCGCGCGGGTCGACCTCGTCGTCCTGGATCTCATGCTGCCGCGCCGCAGCGGGGCCGAGGTGCTGCGGACGCTCGCCGACGAGCGTCCCGGGCTGCCCGTGATCGTGCTCACCGCGCGCGGTGAGTTGAGCGAGCGGATCGAGGGACTGCGTGCGGGCGCCGTCGACTATCTGGTCAAGCCGTTCTCGCTGGCCGAGCTCGAGGCGCGGATCCGGGCCCAGCTGCGCGCCGCCCGCCAGGCGCCCGAGACGACGCTGCGCTGTGGCAGCCTGCGCATCGACCTGCTCGCCCGCCGGGTCACCCTCGACGGCGAGGTGGTGCGACTCACCACCACCGAGTTCGACCTGCTCGCTCACTTCGTCCACAACCCGGGCCGGGTCCTGTCCCGGGTGCAGATCCTCCGCGCGGTGTGGGGCTCCGGCCACGATCCAGGCACCAACATCGTCGATGTCTACGTCGGGTACCTGCGTCGCAAGCTCACGCTCGACGGGCGATCTCCGCCGCAGATCACGTCGGTCCGCTCCCGCGGGTATCGCCTGGAGGAGCCCGCTTGATCCGGGGATCGAGTCTGCGCTGGCGACTGGTGGCGTGGGTCACCGGCGTGCTGCTCGTCGTGTGCGCGGTGACGTTCGTCGTCGTCTACGAGCAGACCGCGACCCAGGTGCGCTCCCAGGTCGACGTCGACGTCCGCGACGACCTCGGCCAGCTCACCGAGGCGGCCCGGTCCCTGCCGGCGACGACACCCGCACAGCTGGCCCGCCGGCTGCGCGCCTACATCGGCGCCCAGCCGTTCAGCGGCCGCTCGTCGCTGCTGTTCGCGGTGATCGCCGGGTACGGCACGGTGACCAACCATCGCGAGCTGTTCGGGGCGGGGCGGCCCGATGCCGATGAGCCGGCGGCCAAGCAGCGTCGCGAGAACGCCGAGGGTCGCGCGCTGCTCTCCGAGCCGGCCGGTCTGCGCACCGCCGACGCGCCGGACGTCGGAAAGATCCGCCTGCTGGAGCACGGCATCACCCTCGCCGGCACCCACATCCGACTGGGGGCCGGCGAGTCGCTGTTGAGCGTCACCCTCGCCCAGCGCGCCGTCGCCCGGTCGTTTCTCATCGCCGGTGCGGTGGCGCTCGCGCTCGTCGGTTGCGCAGGCGGCGGATCGAGTAGCTCGAGCAACAAGG
>CAZZWJ010000047.1:0-5447 GCA_964657875.1 uncultured Solirubrobacteraceae bacterium | reverse complement strand
CTGAGCCGGGTCGCGCAGCGCGTCGACGACGGTGACCTGCATCCGCGGATGCACGTGCCCGCGTCGGCGGGCCGGGAGATCACCGTGCTCGCCGAGTCCTTCAACCACATGCTCGACCGACTCGCCGCCGCCTTCGAGCAGCAACGCGATTTCGTCGCCGACGCCTCACATGAGCTGCGCACCCCGTTGACGGTGATCAGCGGGCAGCTCGAGGTGCTCGCCACCCAGCAGGCCCCGCCGACCGAGGAGATCCAGCGTGTCGCGCGGCTGGTCGCCGCCGAGGTGGCCCGGACCTCGCGGCTGATCGACGACCTGCTGCTGCTCGCCCGCTCAGAGCAGACGGACTTCCTGCGGCCCGAGCCGCTCGGGCTGCGCGACTACATCGTCGATCTGTGGAACGCGACGACCGCGGGTCAGGTTCGACGGTGTGAGCTCGGGCCGGTGCCCGACGTCCAGGTGGTCGCCGATCCGGACCGGCTCGCCCAGGCGCTGCGCAACCTGATCGCCAACGCGGTCGCGCACACCTCGGCGCCGGACGGTCTCGTCGGCCTCGAGGTCGACCGGGTCGGTGCGGACCTGCGCTTCGTCGTCATCGACGACGGCCCGGGGATCCCCGACGACCAGCGCGAGCGCGTCTTTGAGCGCTTCCATCGCACCGACGCGGCCCGTGACCGTGCGGCCGGGGGTGCCGGACTGGGCCTCGCGATCGTCCGCGCGATCGCCACCGCCCACGGTGGATCGGTGAGCGCGCTGGAACCCGGACGGGACGGTGGCGCCCGGCTGGCGTTCACGCTGCCCGGCTCACGGGTGAGCCGCCCCCGCCGCCCGTCACCGGCCGGCGTCGTCTGATCGACGCGCGGCGCGCCCGACCGCGATGTGTCACGGCGCCGCCGTCATCACCCGTGATTGAATCCAGACCCGACCTTCTCGATTCAGGAGCTTCGCGATGCCCATCCGGATAGGGGTTCAGGTTCAGCCGCAGCACGCGGACTTCGAGCAGATGCGCGAGGCGTGGCGGGAGGTCGAGGAACTCGGCGTCGACTCGATCTACACCTGGGATCACTTCTATCCGCTGTATGGCGATCCCGACGGCAAGCACTTCGAGGGGGCGACCTCACTCACCGCGCTGGCGGCGAACACCGAGCGGGCCAGGATCGGCGCGCTCGTGTTCTGTAACTCCTACCGCAATCCGCAGCTGCTGGCGAACATCCACTCCACGATCGACCACCTGAGCGGTGGCCGCGTGATCCTCGGCATCGGCGCCGGCTGGTTTGAGCGCGACTACGACGAATACGGCTATGAGTTCGGGACCGCCCCGGACCGCCTGCGAGCCCTGCGGCGAGATCTGCCGTTGATCAAGGAGCGGCTGGCCAAGCTGAACCCCCCACCCGAGGGGGAGATGCCGATCATGATCGGCGGTGCCGGCGAGAAGGTGACGCTCAAGCTGGTGGCGGAGCACGCCCAGCTCTGGCACACGTTCGCCGATCCGGAGACCTACCAGCACAAGTCCGAGGTGCTCGCCGGGCATTGCGCGAAGGTCGGACGCGACCCGGCGACGATCCAGCGGGTGATCGGGACCGCCGGCTCGATCGCGGAGTACGCCGACGCACTCGCCGACCTCGGGGTCCACGAGCTGACGATCGGGGTCGGGGGCACACCCGGGGGGTACGACCTGGGCGAGTTGACCGAGATGCTGCAGTGGCGCGATCGCCGCAACGCGACCGACTGAGGTACTCGATCTCAGATCTCGAGACTGGAGAGTGATCTCGATGGGTTACACGAAGCGGAATCTGCGGGAGATCGAGGATTCAGCCGCTGGGCATGGTCTGGCTGAGATCCAGGAGGCGCGGTTTGCCAGAGGCGACCTCGCGGCCGAGCAGAGCGGTCTGAACTTCATGACGATCAAGCCGGGCCGGCGGGAGGCGTTCGCGCACCGCCACCGTCAGGCGGAGGAGATCTACGTGGTGATCTCCGGCGCGGGCCAGGTCAAGCTCGACGACGACCTCGTGGCGCTCGCCGCGCTTGACGCGGTGCGCGTCGGCCCCGGAACCACACGCGCCTTCGAGGCGGGGCCGTCCGGACTCGAGGTCCTGATCTTCGGCGCCCATCACGACGGCGACGGAGAGATCGTGCCCGACTTCTGGAAATGACGCCGGGCGTACGCTGATCCAGTCCGTCTGGGCCGTCACGGTGATGCCGGCTCCGTGGTGTCCTCGCCCGACCGGAACGCGGTCTGACCCGCGTGGCTGAGTGGACGATACTGGGCTCGAACCAGTGACCTCCGCCTTGTCGAGGCGGCGCTCTCCCAGCTGAGCTAATCGTCCGGGAGGGCGAGATGGTAGCGATCCGGCATGGTGCTCGCGGCCGTCGAGATCTACAATCGCGGCCATGCGGAGATTGAGCTTCGGCATCACGGTGGCGGTTCTCGGCGCGCTCATGCTGCCGACGCTCGCGGTGGGGGCGATCATCGGCACCACGCACCTCAGCCTCGGGTCAAGCCGGGTCGCGCCGCGGGCGAACGTCGTCGTCAGCTTCCGGCAGCCGACGCTGTCGGGGATTCTGCCCGGCGAGCGGATCTTCGAGGCGCTCACGGTCACGGGGCCGCTTCAGGCCGGCTGCGCCGGTGGCGACGACGTCGCCCTGCGGGTGGCCGCGGCGGACACGCTGGTGAGCCGGGCGCTGCGCCCCGCCACGCTCAGCGGCCGCCGCTGGTGCCCGGGGCTGCACCGTGTCGCGCTCACCATCGCCCAGGACCCGGGATGCTCGGTCGGCGTCGCCCGCCGGGTCTGCCCGGAGTTCGCGATCGTGCCCGACACGGTCGCCACCGCGAGCTTCACCGTCACCGCTCGCTGAAGCGGCGACGGCGCCGAATAGCATCACTGGCGATGGAGGTCGAGCTTCCCGACGGCACCGTGCTGGCCCTGCCCGATGGCGCCACCGGCGCGGATGCCGCGGCGGCGATCGGACCCGGCCTCGCCCGGGCCGCGCTGGCGGTGAAGGTCGACGGTGAGACCCGGGATCTCGCCCGCCCGCTGGTCGACGCGGGCACCGGCAACGGGCAGCGCCCGCGACTGGAGGTGATCACCGAACGCAGCGGCGACGACGCCCTCGCGCTCATTCGCCACGACGTCGCCCACGTGCTCGCCGCCGCGATGCTCGAGCTCTATCCCGGAGTGAAGATCTCGATCGGTCCGGCGATCGACACCGGCTTCTACTACGACTTCGAGTTCCCCGAGGGGGTCGTCGTCAACGAGTCGGACTTCCCGGCGATCGAGGCGGCGATGCAGCGCCACATCGGGGCCGACGAGGTGTTCATCCGCGAGGAGGTCACCACCGCGCAGGCCCTGGAGCGCTTCGGCGCCGAGGATCAGCCCTACAAGGTGGAGCTCGTCGAGGACCTGATCACCAACGAGTCCGTCACGACCGTCTCGCTCTACACCAACGGACCGTTCACCGACCTGTGCCGCGGACCTCACGCGCCGAGCACGAAGCGCATCAAGGCGTTCGCCCTGCAGTCGGTCGCGGGCTCCTACTGGCGCGGGGACGCCTCGCGCCAGATGCTCACGCGCGTGTACGGGACCGCGTTCTTCAGCGCCAAGGACCTCGCCGCGCACCTGGAGCTGCTGGAACGCGCGCGGGCCAACGACCATCGCCGGCTCGGACCGCAGCTGCGCCTCTACGGCTTCTCGGAGGTCGCTCCCGGAATGGCGTTCTGGCATCCCGGCGGCACGCACGTGTGGAACGCGCTCGTCGACCTCAGCCGCCGGATGGGCAGCTCGCGCGGGTATACGGAGGTGAAGACCCCGCAGCTGTACGACAGCTCGCTGTGGATGACCTCCGGCCACTGGGAGAAGTACCGCGAGGACATGTTCCTCACCGACTCCGCCGGTCAGCCGATGGGCCTGAAGCCGATGAACTGCCCCGGCCACGCCCAGCTGTACTCGATGACCCCGCGCTCCTACCGCGAGCTGCCGGTCCGCTTCTCAGAGCCCGGCCAGCTGCACCGCAACGAGCCCAGCGGCACCCTGCACGGTCTGCTGCGGACCCGCTCCTTCGCCCAGGACGACGGTCACATCTTCTGCACCGAGGAGCAGATCCAGGACGAGGTCGCCGGCTGTCTGGAGTTCGCGTTCACGACGTTCGCGCTGTTCGGCTTCGAGCCGCGCCTGGAGCTCTCGACGCGGCCCGACACCCGCCTGGGCACCGACGAGCAGTGGGACCGCAGCGAGGGCGCGCTGATCGCGGCGCTTGAACATCAGGGGCTCGCCTATGAGGTCAACGCCGGTGACGGCGCCTTCTACGGGCCGAAGATCGACATGCACGTCACCGATTCGATCGGCCGCTCCTGGCAGCTGGGCACCGTCCAGCTGGACTACCTGATGCCCGAGCGCTTCGGCCTCACCTACACCGGCGCCGACAACGCCGAGCACCGTCCGGTGATGATCCACCGCGCGCTCATGGGCTCCTACGAGCGCTTCATCGGGATCCTGCTCGAGCACCTCGAGGGCGAGCTGCCGGTGTGGCTGACCCCGGTGCAGGCGATCCTGCTGCCGATCGCCGACCGCCACGCGGGCTACTGCGGCGAGGTGCTCGCCGAACTGCGCGCCGCGGGGGTCCGCGCGGAGCTCGACGACCGCACGGAATCGGTCGCCCGCAAGATCCGCGACGCCGAGCTGCGCAAGGTCCCGTACATGCTCGTCGTCGGGGATCGCGAGGCCGCCGCCGGCGAGGTGAGCGTGCGTGAGCATCGCGGCGGGGACACGGGCGCGGTGCCGGTTTCCGCGTTCGCCGAACAGGTCCTCGCCAAATCCCGGATCGACGTCGACCGGGCATGACCGTGGCTATACTCCACACGCGTTGAACTACTTTCATCACAGCCAGCGCGGCTTCGCTTGAGCTCCAGCGCCGCGCCCCGCAACTAAGTGCCGGTCCCTCGTCGTTTCGACCGGCGTCCGCCGGACCGTGATCAGACCCGGATCAACGACCGGATCCGCGTCCCCGAAGTCCGCCTCGTCGGTGAGGACGGCAAGCAGATCGGCGTGATCAGCACCGCCGACGCACTCGCCTACGCGCAGGAGCGTGACCTCGATCTCGTCGAGGTCGCCCCGGACTCCCGCCCGCCCGTCTGTCGCGTGCTCGACTACTCGAAGTTCAAGTACGAGCAGGCGCAGAAGGCCAAGCAGGCGCGCAAGCACCAGCAGCAGATCACGATTCGCGAGATCAAGTTCCGGCCGAAGATCGCCCAGAACGACTACGACACCAAGAAGGGTCACGTCACGCGGTTTCTGCGCGGCAAGGATCGCGTCAAGGTGACGATCATGTTCCGCGGCCGCGAGGTCACCCATCCGGAGCGGGGATCCGCGCTGCTGGAGAAGCTCGCGGAGGAGCTGTCGGAGATCGCGATCGTCGAGCAGCGTCCGATCCAGGACGGCCGCAACATGACGATG
>CAZZWJ010000046.1:8418-12970 GCA_964657875.1 uncultured Solirubrobacteraceae bacterium | reverse complement strand
CTGGCGCGCGCCCGGGCGCTGGCCCTCGACGCGGCCGGCGACGTGCGCGACTCCCGGGCGCGACGGGGACGGGGGCGCTACTCGCTGTTCACCGGGGATGTCGGCGTCGCGCTCGTGCTCGCCGCCTGCCTCTCACCCGGTCGGCGGCCTCGCTTCCCGTTTCTGGAGGACGCGCTCAGCGGGGACTGACCCGCTCGCGCAGACCGGCGAGCATGATCGTGATGAAGGCGCGGTCGACGAGCTCGCCGCCACCCTCCAGCAGCGGCCGGGTGCGTCCGCCGAGGTGGCGGTTGGTGCGGATGCGGACCCGCAACCGGGTGCCGGTCGCGACGGGCTCGCAGATGAGGGCCCAGGAGAACTCGAGGTTGCGCCCGCGCCGGGTCCACCACACGAGCGCCCGTTCGGGGTCGACGATGCGCGCGTCAAACCAGCCGCCGGGTCCGTAGTCGGGCACGCGGTCACCGACCGCGACGGTCTGGTAGGCGGGGTCGATCCGCCACAGCGCCCGCCGGGAGCGCGGGAGGAAGCGCTCCACCCGCGCGGGCAGGTACCAGCCACCCCGCCCCGCGCCGAGCTGCAGCAGCCACGGCCACACCTGCGCCGGGGTCGCGGGCAGGTGTGCCTCCCGGTCCCAGGACAGCGGCGCGTCGGCGATCAGCTCGTCGCCGGGCAGCGGGTCGCTCATGGGCGGCGTCCCCGCTCCCGCTCCCGCGCACCGGACCGGGCCTCGCGACGCAGCGTGCGCGCGACGTAGTCATCGACGCTGTGGCGCTCCTCGCGCCACGGATCGCCGCGGTGGTGGTAGCCGTTGCGCTCCCAGAAGCCGAGCTCGTCGGCGTCGAGCACCTGGAGCCGCGACAGCCACTTCGCCGACTTCCACAGGTACAGGTGGGGTACGAACAGCCGCAGCGGGCCGCCGTGCTCGGGATCCAGCGGCGCTCCGTCGGCGGCGTGGGCGATCAGCGCCGGGTGGTCACGGACGTCTCCGAGCGGCAGGTTGGTCGTGTAGCCGCCGACGCTCTCGGCGAGCAGGAAGCCGGCGTCGGGCCGCGGCCGGGCGCGCTCGATCAACGGCCAGACGTCGATGCCCCGCCAGCTCATCGCGAACTTCGACCAGCGCGTGACGCAGTGGATGTCCCCCGACCAGTCACGTTGCGGCTCGGCCATCAGCGCGGCCCAGTCGAGGGTGAACGGCTCACCGACCGCCCCGTCGATCGTCAGCGTCCATTCCTCCTGCGCGATGCGCGGGGTCTCCTCGATCGAGAGCACCGGCCACTTCTCCGTCGGCGACTGTCCGGGGGGCAACCGCGCGGGGTCGATCCCCAGCTCGACCGCGCGGCGGCGGCCGCGATCGCCGAACTGAGACGGGGTGATGGGCACAGCCCGCATTGTGACGGGTGTCGGTGCGCTATCTGTGCAGGGAGACGTGTGGGGTCTCTCAGGCGACGCTGGACGTCGCCGGGATGCCCGGCCCACACCCACGACGACTGCGAGACGGCGATGAAGATGCGAGCGATGGTCATCCAGGAGCAGGGCGGCGATTTCGTGCTCGAGGAGCGCGACGTTCCCGAGCCCGGACCCGGCGAGGCGCTGGTGAAGGTCCACGCCTGTGGCGTCTGCCACAGCGACGTGTTCGCCAAGGAGGGTGGTTTCCCGGGCGTGAGCTACCCGATCATCCCCGGCCACGAGATCGCCGGGGAGATCGCCGCGCTCGGCGACGGCGTCCACGGCTGGGAGGTCGGCCAACGGGTCGGCGTCGGCTGGTTCGGCGGCAACTGCGGTTGGTGTGAGCAGTGCCGTCGCGGGCAGCTCATCGACTGCGAGAACATGGGGATCCCCGGGGTGACGTTCGACGGCGGGTACGCCGAGTACTGCGTCGTCCGGTCCGGAGCGCTGGCCGCGATGCCCGACGAGCTGCGCCCCGAGGATGCGGGGCCGCTGCTGTGCGCCGGCGTCACCACCTTCAACGCGCTGCGCACGAGCGGCGCTCCCGCCGGCGGCCGGGTGGCGATCCTCGGCATCGGCGGTCTCGGCCACCTCGCCGTCCAGTTCTCGGTGCGCCTGGGCTATGAGACGATCGCGGTCGCCCGCGGTGCCGACAAGGCCCCGCTCGCCGCGAAGCTCGGCGCCCACCACTATGTGGACTCGACCGACGGCGATCCCGCGGAGAAGCTGCAGGCGCTCGGCGGCGTCGACCTCATCCTCGCCACCGCGACCAGCGCGGAGGCGATGGGCGCCCTCTTCGGCGGCCTGCGCCCCCAGGGCAAGCTGCTCATCGTCGGCGCCTCGATGGACCCCGTCCCGGTCCCGCCGGCGGGGCTCATCGGCGGCGACAAGACGATCGAGGGCCACGCATCGGGTACCTCGATCGACTCCGAGGACACGCTGCGCTTCAGCGTCCTGTCCGACGTCCGGCCGATGATCGAGACCGTCGCGCTGGAACAGGCCGGAGAGGCGTTCGCGAAGATGATGAACGGCGACGCGCGCTTCCGGATGGTGCTCCAGATCGCGTCCTGACCGGCCGGCGCCGCGGGCGGTCAGATCACGTCCCTTCAGTCGACGAGCGCGTCAAACGGCTCGTCGACCGAAGGGACAAGTGTCCGGGTACGGCGCCGCCCGGTTCAAATCCGGTGGGCATCTGCCGAGAACCACAAGCATGCCCCGCAGCATCCGCGCCATCCTCGTCGTCCTCGGGGCCTGGCTGGTCGCCTGCGAGCTGCACGGCCTCGGCCTGCACGCCGTTCCGACCGGCCCGGAGAAGTGGCTGCACCTCGTGGTGATGGGGATCGGGGCGACGATCTGCCTCGCGCGGGCGCTCACCCGGCGCGAGGAACGCGCCGCCTGGCTGCTGCTCGGCCTCGGGGTGCTCGCCTGGACGCTCGGCGAGCTCTACTTCACGGCGGTGCTGTGGAACGACGCCGCCCCGCCGGTCCCCTCCCCCGCCGACGCCGGCTACCTGACGCTGCCCCCGCTCGTCATCTTCGGGGTCATCCTGCTCGCCCGTGACGGCATCCGGGACCTGCCGCGCAAGGTGTTCATCGACGGGATGATCGCCGGATTGGCGATCGGCGCGGTGAGTGCCGCGATCGTGTTTCGCCCGGTGCTCGAATCGCTGCACGGGCTCTCGATCTCGGTGATCACCAACTTCGCCTATCCGGTGCTCGACCTGATGATGCTCGGCGTCCTCTGCGGCGTGCTGGCGATCGGCGGGCGCCACCTGGACCGCCGGCTGATCGTGATCGCGCTCGGCGTGCTGTGCTTCTGGGCCTCGGACACGATCTACCTGATCAAGGTCGCCGATGGGACCTGGGTCTCGGGCGGACCGTTTGACCCGGGATGGTGGACGATCGCCGTGTGTGTGGCTGCCGCCTCCTGGATGAAGCGCCCGCCACGGCACCGGCACGTCGGCCGGGGGACGATCTTCACCCCGGTGGGGTTCGCGCTCGTCGCCCTGGGCGTCCTGGTCGCCGGTACGTTCGCGCAGATCACGCTGCCCGCGGTGATCCTCGGGGCCACCGCGCTCGTCGCGGTGCTGATCCGCCTCGTCGTCACCTTCCGCGCCCACCAGTCGATGCTCGAGGTCTCCCAGGACGAGGCGGCGACCGATCCGCTCACCGGCCTGGGCAACCGTCGCGCGCTCGCCGCCGCCCTCGCCCAGCGTCTGGAGGGCATCGCGCCGCCGGCGCCGATGATCCTCGCCATGTTCGACCTCGACGGCTTCAAGAACTACAACGACAGCTTTGGTCACGCCGCCGGTGACGCGCTGCTGTCCCGGCTGGCCGCGGGCCTGGAGACGGTGCTCGCCGGGCACGGGGGCGCCTACCGGATGGGCGGTGACGAGTTCTGCGCGCTGCTGCCGGGCGGCGATGCCGGCGAGACGCTGCTGCGGGCGGCGACGTCGGTGCTGTGCGAGCACGGGGACGGCTTCACCATCACCAGCTCGATGGGCTGCGTCGACCTCCCGCGCGAGACCCGGGAGGCGACGGAGGCGCTGCGACTCGCCGACCAGCGGATGTACGCCCAGAAGCACTCCTCCCGGCGGGCCGGCGCCGCCCAGGAGGTCAAGCGCGCGCTGCTCTCCGCTCTCGCCCAGCGCGACCCCGACCTCTCCGACCACCTCGCCGACGTCGGGCGCCTGGCCACCGCGATCGCGCGTGAGCTCAACTGCAGCGGCGAGGAGATCGACCGCATCGGGCTCGGCGCCGAGCTGCACGACATCGGCAAGGTCGCGATCCCCGAGGCGATCCTCGCCAAGCCCGGCCCCCTCACCGACTCCGAATGGTCGCTCATGCGCCAGCACACCGTCATCGGTGAGCGGATCATCGCCGCCTCGCCCGCGCTCGCGCAGGTCGGACCGCTCGTGCGCAGCTCCCACGAGCGCTTCGACGGCGGCGGCTACCCCGACGGCCTCGCCGGCGCGCGGATCCCCCTCGGCTCCCGGGTGATCGCCGTCTGCGACTCCTTCCACGCGATGACGAGCGACCGCAGCTACCGCCGGGCGATGAGCGAGGAGGTGGCGCTCGCCGAACTGCGGGCCGGCGCCGGCGCGCAG
>CAZZWJ010000046.1:7954-8408 GCA_964657875.1 uncultured Solirubrobacteraceae bacterium | reverse complement strand
CCACGCCGATGTCGTCGCCGCGTTCATGCGCGTCCACACCGGCCTGGAGGCCCCCCTGGAGCCCCGGGCGATACCGTGACGGGCTATGGCCGACCCCATCTATCGCTTCGTCTGCGTCCCCGGCGCGCTTGAGGACACCACGCATGAGTGGAGCCGGGAGATGCTCGCCGTCGGGGAGCTCGCGCTGCTGCCCGACGCCGGGGGCCTCGCGGCCGTCGACGAGGTGGCCCACGCCCTGCAGCGGCTGAGCGTCTCGGTGCTCCGCGGCGAAACCTCCCGCGACGCCCAGGCCGAGACCGTGATCACCTACGCCGAGGCGATGCCGCTGGTGTGGATCGACGCCGGGTTCTCCGACCGCGTCACCCGCTGGGCACGGGAGCGCGGGCCGATGACGCTGCTCGTGGCGACCGACGGCGCGCTGTCAGACGAGGAGCGCCGGCGGATCGCGCGGTTC
>CAZZWJ010000046.1:0-7944 GCA_964657875.1 uncultured Solirubrobacteraceae bacterium | reverse complement strand
GTTCGTCGCCGCCCTCGGACGCCAATCGGAGTAGGCCGCGCCCCGGGGTGAGGTGAGCGGCTCACCCCACCCCACCCCCCCATGACTCAGACCGGCGACGAGGGCCGCGCGAGACCTTCGGCGAGGTCACCGAAGCCGGGGGCGATGATCGCGCCCGGTTGGGCGATCAGCTCCTCGGCGACGAGCGCCTCGGTGGTGAGCATCAGCGCCGCCACCGACGCGGCGTGCTGGATCGTCAGCCGGGTCACGCGCAGCGGGTCGACGACCCCATCCTCGAACAGATCGCCGAACTCGCCGGTGAGCGCGTTGAGACCGTGACCGGCGGGCAGCTCCTGCACCTGTTCGATCACCGTCTGTCCGTCGTAGCCGGCATTGTGCGCGACCCAGAACAGCGGCTCGGAGAGGACCGCGCGGATGACGTCGGATCCACGCTGGTAGTCACCGTCCAGATCGAGCTCGTCCAGCGCCGCGGCGCAGCGCAGCAGCGCCACTCCGCCACCCGCGACGATCCCCTCGCTCACCGCCGCCCGGGTCGCCGCCAGCGCCCCCTCGGTGCGGCGGAACTTCTCCTTGAGCTCGGGCTCGGTCGCGCCCCCGACGTGGATGACCGCCAGCGACGAGGAGAGCTTGGCCAGGCGCTCGTGGAGAACCTCGATGTCGGTGTCCTGGGTCGCGCGCCCGAGCTCGATCCGGATCTGACCCAGCCGCGCCGCGATGTCCTGCTCGCTGCCGCCGCCGTTGACGAGCACCGTCGAGTCCTCGGTGATCACCACGCGGTGGGCGGTGCCGAACGCCTCCGGGGTGATGTCGGCGAGCGTCACGCCCTGTTCCTTGGAGATGACCCGCCCGCCGGTGAACGCGGCGAGGTCGTGCAGGTGGGCGATCCGACGATGCCCGAAGCCGGGCGCGCGGACGACCATCGCCTTCAGCGCCCCGTGCTGGGTGTTCTGCACGAGGACCCCCAGCGCCGCCCCGTCGGCCTTCTCGGCGAAGATGAGCAGCGGCCGCGGCGACTTCATCACCGCGTCGAGGATCGGCATCACGTCCTTGATGTGCGTGATCGGGAAGTTCGTGAGCAGGATCGCGGGATCCTCGAACACGGTCTCCATCCGCTCGGTGTCCTGGATCAGGTACGGCGAGAAGTGACCGTTCTCGACCTGCATGCCCTCGACGAACTGGACCTCGATCCCGGGGACGGCCATCTCCTCGAGCGTCACCACGCCCTCGGGTCCGACGTGGCCGAGCGCCTCCGCGACGGCCTGCCCGATCCGCTCGTCCTCCTTGGCGGCGATCGTCGCCACCCGGAACAGGTCACGCTGGCCGCTGACGTCACGCGCGCCCTCACGCAGGGCGGCGACGACGCACTCCGTCGCGTCCTCGATGCCCCGCCGCAGCAACATCGGGTTGGCCCCCTCCTCGAGCGCCTTCATGCCCTCGCGGATGATCGCCTGGGCGAGCACGGTGGCGGTCGTCGTCCCGTCGCCGGTGAGGTCGGAGGTCTTGTTGGCGACCTCGCGCACGAGCTGCGCGCCCATGTTCTTCAGCGGATTTGAGAGCTCGATCTCCCGAGCGATCGACACCCCGTCGTTGGTGATCGTCGGCGCGCCGGTGAGGCGCTCGAGCACGACGTTTCGCCCCTTGGGGCCGAGCGTCACCTTGACGGTGTCGGCGAGCTCGTTGACACCCGCCTGCAACAGCTGACGGGCCTCGTGGTTGAAGTACAGGATCTTTCCCATGGGCGTGCCTCGATTTCAGAGAAGATGCAGCGGTTTTCAGGCGCCGGCGGGGATCAGGATGCCGCGGCCCTGCAGCCGCCCGCCATCGAGATCTGCCATCGCGTCGTTGATTGCGTCCAGCGGGTACGTCGACGTGTGCAGCGTCACCTGGCCCTGCGCGGTGAGGGTCATCAGCTCCGACAGATCGGCGTAGGTGCCGACGAGATTTCCGATGAAGGAGATCTCACGGCTCACCACGTCGATCGTGGGGATGTCGATGTTCTCCCCGTAGCCGATCACGTAGTAGAAGCCACCGTCTCGGATCATCGCGATCCCGTCCTCGATCGCCCCCTTCTCGCCGACGAAGTCGATGATCGCCTCAGCACCGAGGCCGTCGGTCATCTCCCTGACGGTGTCGACGTGCTTCTGCCCGTCGACCTTGATCGTCTGGTCGGCGCCCATCTCGGAGGCGAGCGCGAGCGCCTTCTCCGAGGGGTCGACGACGATGATCTCCGCGGACGTCATCGCCTTCAGGCACTGGATTCCGATGTGGCCCAGCCCGCCCGCTCCGATCACCACCGCGCGCGTACCCGGGGTGAGGATGGGGATCGCCTTCTTGACCGCGTGGATCGCGGTGAGACCGGCGTCGGCGAGCGCTGCGATGTCCCGCGGGTGCAGGCTGTCGTCGAGCTTGACCACCGAGCGGGCGCTCGTCTTGATCAGCTCGGCGAAGCCACCGTCGCGATCGATGCCCGGAAACGAACCGTTGAGGCAGTGCATGTCGTCGCCGACCCGGCAGGGCAGGCACTGTCCGCAGGAGATGAACGGGTGGACGATCACGGTGTCTCCGACGGCGACGTTCGTCACCCCGGAGCCGACCTCGTGCACCCAGCCGGCGTTCTCATGGCCGGGCGTGTAGGGCAGCTTGACCTGGGACTTCTCCGCCCACTGCCCCTCCTGGATGTGCAGGTCGGTCCGGCACAGTCCCGCCGCGCCGACCTTGACGATCACGTCGAGCGGACCGTCGATCGCCGGCTCGGCGATCAACTCGAGGTCGAGCGCCCTGTGGTACTCGTGCAACCGCGCTGCCTTCATCGAGTTCTCTCCTCCTCAGGGTCGGGTTTCAGTCCGTGACGGACTCGCAGCAGGTCACGACAGATGCCGCCGTTGGCTTCGAGGCTGAGGCGGACCAGCTGCGCTCCGCGCAGCCAGCGGCGTAGGCCCTCGTGACCGATCGGCTCGCCGCCGGGGGTGACGAACCCCGGGTCCTCGGGGCGGTTGGGGATCCCGAGCTGGGCCCGCAGCTCGATCGCCCGTCGCGCCTGCGGAAGGTCGGGGAGCTCTGCGACCGTCGCGGCGAGGATCGACGCCTCCGAGGCGCCCTCGGCGAGCATCGACTCACAGACGGTCGCCTGGCGACCGATGAGCGCCTTGCGGGTGAACAGCGCGCGCAGGGCCTCGAGGTCGTCGTCCTCGGTCTCACCCGGGAACGCCCCCATGAAGCCGGCGCCTTCGTTGAGCGCGAGGTTGATCTCCTCCCCGGTGTAGTGGTCCTCGAAGCGGACCGTCACCGCCTCGACCCCGTCGACCGCGCGCACGACCCGCCGCGCGTCGGCCCCCATCAGGAACGCGAAGTTCGGCGCGCACTGCGGCGTGGGCAGTCGCAGCAGCACGTCGACGCCATAGCCGTCCCCCGCCACCCGCACGTCGACCGAGGTGACGAAGCGCAGCCGGGTGATCGGCTCGTCGAGCTCGGGATCATGGACCTCGGAGAGCGCGTCGAGCACGCGGGCGCGCAACGCCCCCGCCGCCGTGGCGGGGGCGTCGTCGTGGCCCTCTGCGTCCTCGGGCCTCCGATCCTGGGAGGCCGTCGCGCTCATGCGGTCGCCGACTCCACGAGCTCGGCGTCGTCGCGGGCACCGGCGTCGGCGATATCCATCCCCTCGGGCACCTCGATGCCATACAGCTTGGCCGCGTTGAGGCCGAGGATCTTGCGCTTGCCGGCGTCATCGAGACGCGGGTAATCCGAGTACTCCTCACTCGGGAAATCCCAGTCGAGCAGGCCCTCGATCTGCCATTTCGGCTCCCAGATCCCATAGTCGGACCCGAACAGCATCTTGTCCTCACCGACCCAGAACAGCAGCTCGCCCATCACCTTGGCGAAGAACCTCGGCCGCGCGAACATCAGGCCTCCGAGGACGACCGACAGACCCGCATAGACGTTGGGCTCCTGCGTCGCCATGAAGCAGAAGTCCTCGATCCGCGGCAGACCCACATGCTCGACGACGAAGTTGAGCTCCGTGTGGCTGGTCGCGGCGATGTCGACATCCTTGACGTCGAAGGCATCCTTGTCCAGCGGCCAGATCGTCGGACCCTTGTGGACGTGGATGTTCTTGATGCCGAGCTCCTTGCACTTCTCGAAGAACGGCTTGCAGGCCTCGTCGGCGAGCGTGTAGCCACGCGACCCGGCGTTCCACTCGGCGGTGTAGAGCTTGACGCCCCTCAGGTTGTACTTCTTGGCGTCCTCCTCGAGCTGACGCAGGCCGGCATCACCGTCGCGCGGATCAAACCGGCCGTTGACGATCAGCTTGTCGGGATACTTCTCAAACAGCTCGTGGTTCTGCGCGGCGTTGTTGAACCCCTTGGCGTACCACTCCTCCAGGTAGGTGGACTGAAAGATGCCGACGTCCACGCCGCCGTCCTCGAAGACGTCCCTGACGAAATCGTCGTGGGTGTAGGACATGAACTTCTCGATCGGCCAGTGCGTCTCCGGCGGGCCGAGGCTCTGATAGGCGTGAAAGCACTCGATCCAGCCCTTGGCGTACTTCTCCTGGCCGGTGACCCAGTTGTCGGGACCCGCACTCCACATGTGCAGGTGGCTGTCGACGATGAAGTAGTCCTCGCCGTTGTGGTGAAACATATTCTCGTCCTCTCCTCAGCTCGTGGCCTTGAGGTCGAAGCTGATGTATTGCGCCGCGTCCTCCGGGTTGGCGAACATGATGATCTTGTCGTCGAGGACGACCATGCGACCGTAATGGGTCGACATGATCTCCTCGAAGTCGTTGTTGCCGAAGTCCTCCCAGCCCAGTGCCTCGGCGCACTCCTCGTAACTGATCTCGAAGCTGCCGGTGCCGTCGACGCGGATCATCGAGGGCAGCTCCTCGACGGTGACTCCCTCCCGGCCGCGCATCAGCTCGGCCACGACGTGGCCGACCTGGTTGTTCATCAGCGTGATCCCGGCACGGTTGGACGAGCTGCGGTTGACCGCGAAGCGGTCGTCACTGGTGGCGCTCATGCGGCAAGCTCCTTGGCATCGAGGTTGAGCTCGGCCAGCACTTCGGCGAAGCGCTGGTGGGAGCGTTCGAGGGATTCCTCGAAACGCACGACCTTCTCGCCGGGCTGTGACCAGATCGGCTGCAGCGCCCGGGCGGCGGCGACGCTCTTGGGTGTCCACTCACTCAGCCACGACTGCATCGTCGCCCGGTTCTCCTCACCGAACTCCTCGTCGTTGGCGAGCATCCCGAACAGGGCCCGTGAGACCCGCGCGTCGCGGGCGGTGTCGGACTCGCCGGCACCCATCAGGGTCGGGGTGACGAAGTCGCCCTGGGGAGCGGCATCCTGCATCACGAACTCGGAGCGGAACAGCTCTCCGACGAGCGGCTCGAAGACCACCGTGGCGGCGAAGAACGCCTGCGCCCAGTCCCGGACGGCGGTGATCTGCTCGACGTTCTCCCGTACGCCCTGCCAGACCGGGTCGTTGTCCCAGGCATCCTTGTGGGCGTCGCCGTCGAAGCCCTCGATCTGGTCTGAGAGCTCGAGGTTGTAGAGGATCAGGTCCTGCCCGAAGCGCAGCTTGTGCGCGGAGGCGACCGACAGCGCGTTGTTGATCATGTTGGTCGGCGCGTCGCGCTGCGCGGGCAGGTAGACGTGCATCCCGATGCCGTGCTCGACGTGGGCCCACGCCCCGACGTGGCGCTCGACGACCTTGATCCATCCCCGGTTCCAGTTGGCGAACACGTGGGCCGCCTTGGCGTTGGCGAGGTTCTGACCGATCTGGCGCTCGACGTTGGCGTTGTTGCGGAAGATCGTCTGCTCCCACTCCTCGTTGGGATCGAGGAAGGCGTGCCAGTTGGAGGACTTGAGCTTCGTCCACTCCTGCGGATATCCGCCGGTGCCGTCGGCGAAGCCGTAGATCCACCCCTGCAGCAGATGACGTTCGGGATCGGGCTGGATGTCGACCGTCACGTCCTCATACACCGTGGCCCGGCGCTTGGCCGGGGTGAAGTAGGAATAGGTGCGGCTCTTGGAGGACGGGAACTCCTTGGCCCCCGCCTCGGCGTCGGTGAACACCGGCCTGGGGACGCTGCGTTCTTCCAACGGAGTTTCAGATGCCATCGGTTGCTGTCTCCCTCTCTTTGCGCTCACTCGGGCGCGGTCGTCGTGAACTTGTCGTAGAAGATCCGGTCCTCGGGCACGCCGCCCGCGTCCAACATCGCGATCGCGGCGTCCACCATCGGCGGGGGGCCGCACAGGTAGGCATCCACCCCGCTGAGGTCGCCGTGAGCTCGCATCACCACATCGGTGATCAGGCCGCGTTCCCCCGCCCATTCGGTGCCGTCCGCACAGTCCGACAGTGCCGGCACGAAGCGGAAGTTGGGTAGGCGCTGCTCGAGCTCGGCGAGCTCGTCGAGATGAAAGAGGTCGTTCGGGGTGCGCGCGCCGTAGTAGAAGACCGCCTGGCGATCGGATCCGTCTTCGGCGAGGGCGCGCAGCAGCGCGAGGATCGGCGCCATGCCGGCGCCACCCCCGATGAACAGCAGCGGCCGCTCGCTGGAGCGTCGCAGCGTGAAGACCCCGTAGGGCCCGGTGACGGTGAGCGAGTGCCCCTCGGCGATCGCGCCGTCGGCGAGCAGGCTGGAGAAGCGGCCGTCGGGATACGCCTTGATCATGAACTCGAGCTGGCCGCTGTCGGCGAGGCCGGCCATCGAGAACGAGCGCACGTCCTCGCTGCCGGGGATCTTCACGTCGACGTACTGCCCGGGCCGGTACTTCAGCTGCGTCGCGTCGAGCACCAGCCGGTAGATGTCGTGGGTGAGGGGCGCGAGCGTCTGGACGACGAGCTCCTCGGTCTGCTCCGGGACGCCGCTGCGCAGGATCTCCTCGTCGTAGTTGATGAGCTCGATCTCGAGGTCGGACTCCGCGTGCGCACGGCACAGCAGCGTCCAGCCCTCCTCCTTCTCATAGTCGTTGAGCGCGAAGTTGGAGTACTTGTCGAGATCGACCTCGCCGTCGAGCAGGAACGACTTGCACGCCGCGCACTGACCCTCCTTGCAGCCGTGCATCAGCATCAGCCCCTGGCGGAAGGCCCCGCGCAGGATGGTCTCGTCCTCGTCGACCTCGAACTCGATTCCGACCGGCTCCAACCGGACGTTGTACGTCTCTCCCATGCTCTCCTCAAAGCGAGGCTGAGGGTGACGGCCGTCCCCATGGCAAAGGCCGGCCGTCACCCGATCAGCGATCAATCAGATGTGCGTCTCACTCCTGACCTGTCACACGTCAGGCGGTGACCGGCTTGCGACCCGCGGGGCCGCCCTTCTTGTACTCGGCGACGTGCGCCTCACGCTCCTCGGGCGTCATCTCGTTGAGGAGGATGTTGGGGCTCATCACGGTGTGCCCCTTCATCTGATCCAGCGTCCACATCTTCTCGGGGGTGAGATCGAGATGCGGCTGGGGGATCAGCGTGTTGCCGTCGTCACGGACATACCCCTGCTGGCTGAGGCACTCGGCGAGATCCACGCCGTGGTAGGCGGTCTCCCACTCGCGCATCCCGGTCAGCTTGCCCATCGAGGGCGTCGGGCGTCCGTTGTACTCGGGCCGGAACGCGACCGCGTCGGTCCAGTGACAGGTCTCCGAGCAGTACGTCCGGACCTGACCATCGACCTCGTCGACGACCATGTCCTCGCGGATCAGGCATGGAACCATGCAGGACCAGCAGCGATGCGGGTACACGTAGTCGGTGTCCGGATCGAAGGCGATCGGTGCGTGACCGTTCTTCTTCGACAGGTCGCCGTAGCGCTCCCACCACTTGCCGTACTTGTCGTACCAGCCGGGGTACTTGAACTCGAACCACTCGAAGTCGGTGTCGTCCATGCCATCGATCCGCCAGTAGTTGAACGGCCAGCCGGTGGCGAAGAACTGCGCGACCTCGTGGATGTAGCCCTTGTTCCAG
>CAZZWJ010000045.1:0-13176 GCA_964657875.1 uncultured Solirubrobacteraceae bacterium | reverse complement strand
GCTGGCCGCCGAAGCCGCGGGCCTGGACTTCGGTGAGCTCGTCGCCCGCATCGCCGCGCGGGCCGCCGGCGCCGCGACGACCGCCTGACCGCCACCGCCCCGCGACCGCCGCGCGGTTCGTGCCGCCGGCGGCCGACGACGTCGACGCCGCCCGGGGTCGGTGCGATAGGCCGCGTGCAGTTCGGGTAGACCAGCTCTGCCTCGCCGCTTTGACAACCGGCGGTGAGGTACGGCGGTACGTGACCACGGCGAACTCCCGGTAGCGGTCTTCGGCGGGTTCGATATGCATCATCGGAGCCAGGAGAGCCATGCCCGCTGACATGCGTGAAGACGGTCACGCCGCTGAGCGCACAGACCCGGAGACGCGACACGTCAACGAGCTCGCGCTGCGCTGGACCCGGGGTGGGGACCGTGGCGCCCGTGAGGAGCTGTTCGAGCGCTTCCGGCCGCTCGCGCGACGGCTCGCCGGTCGCTACGCGAGGCCCAACGAGCCGCTGGAGGACCTCGCCCAGGTCGCCTACGTGGGTTTGCTCGGCGCGGTGGATCGCTTCGATCCCGGCCGCGGCGTGCGCTTCGCCTCCTTCGCGATCCCCACGATCCTCGGCGAGCTCAAGCGCTACTTCCGCAACAACGGCTGGGCGGTCCACGTTCCCCGCGGCGCGCAGGAGATGGCGGTGCGCGTCGACCGCGCCCACCGCCGGCTCACCGCGGACACCGGTCGCGTGCCGAGTGTCGCCGAGGTCGCCGGCTACCTCGAGGTCTCGCCGGAGGACGTGCTGGCGGGTCTGGATGCCGGCGGCGCTCACTACTCGGTGTCGCTGGACGCCCCCGCGTCACCCGGTGACGCCGGCGAGGCCCAGTCGCTCGGCGATGGCTTGGGTGCCCACGACGACGGATATGGGCTCATCGACACCAAGCTCTCCCTCGCCGCCGCCATCACGCGTCTGCCGCACCTCGAGCGACGTGCGCTCACGCTGCGCCTCGGGGAGGACCTCAAGCAGAGCGAGATCGCGGAGCGCATGGGCTGCTCGCAGATGCAGGTCTCGCGCCTGCTGCGCCGTGCCCAGGCCCACATGCGTGAGCTCACCGAGCCCGTGGTGGGAATCGGCGGACGGGCCGGGTGAGGATGCACGGCCATGAAACGGCCGCGCTGACGCGGGATAAGATGCAGGCGTCCCCCCGGCCGATTCCTCGCTCGAGATCGACTCCGTCACGCCCATCGCCATTCACGTCACGGACCTCGGCTCGGTCCGTCGCATCGCCGTCACCGGTGAGCTCGACCTCACGACCGCGCCGACGCTCCAGGACCGTGCCGCGGTCCTGCTGCGCGACGGGCACGACGTCGAGCTCGACCTCGCCACGGTCCCGTTCGTCGATGCGAGCGGACTACGGGCGCTCGTCCTCATCGACCGCGAGGCGACCGCCTCCGGCGCCCGGTTCACCGTGCTCGAGCCGCTACCGGGGCAACTGCGCCGCCTGCTCGACGTCAGTGGTGTCGCCGGTCATCTGCAGATCGCGCCCCGCGCCGGCCGGACCTGAGACGCCCGGACCTTGATTGCCCGAAACCTGTTCCAATGACAAGGAGAGCCCGTGCCTGAGAACGACACCTATCGGATCATCGAGATCGCCGGTACCCATCCCGACAGCGTCGCCGAGGCGATGCGCTCGGGAGTCAAGCGCGCCTCCGAGACGCTGCGAGACCTCGACTGGGTGGAGGTACGCTCGATCCGCGGCCACGTGCAGGACGGTGAGATCGCCCATTTCCAGGTCGAGATGCGGGTCGGCTTCAAGCTCGAGGCCGGCTGAGCCGGCGCTCAGCCGGAGCGGCTCTCGAGCGTCTCGGTGAGCTTGGCGATCGCGAATCCCCAGGCGTCGGCCGGGGTCACCTTCGGCGGCAGTGCGACCTCCTCGGGGTTGGTGACGACGTCGAGCACCGCGGGACCGTCGTGGGCGAGCGTCGATCTCACCGCGGCGTCGAGCTGCGCGCCGTCGGTGACCCGCTCGCCGTGCAGCCCGCACGCCCGGGCGATCGCGGCGATGTCGACGTCGCCGAGCTCGGTCCCGAACTCGGGCAGCCCCGCCTGCTCCTGCTCGAGCTTGACCATGCCCAGACGGCCGTTGTTGAAGACGATGAGCTTCACCGCCAGCCGGTGATGCACGGCGGTGAGCAGCTCGCCGAGCAGCATCGTCAGGCCGCCGTCTCCGCAGAAGGCGATCACCTCCCGATCACGGTCCAGCGCCGCGGCCCCCAGGGCCTGGGGCATGGCGTTGGCCATCGAGCCGAGGTTGTAGGAGCCGAGCAGCCGGCGCGTCCCGGTGAGGGTCACGAACCGTGACAGCCAGACCGTCGACATCCCGGTGTCGGTCGTGAACACGGCATCCGCGGCGGCGTGGCGGTCGACGGCGGTGGCCACCGTCTCGGGCCGGATCCGGTCGTCGGGATCGTCGAAGCGCGAGCGGACCTTCTCGACGAGCCTGCGCACGTGGGTCGAGGGATCGGCGAGCTGCAGCTGACGCCCGCGCCACCGCTCGTAGTGAGCGACGCAGTCCTCGAGGTGGCGGTGGTCCGCCTTGGCGCTCACGCGCGAGATGAGACCGACGGCGGTGAGCCGGGCATCGGCGACGATCCCGAGCTCGACGTGGGTGCGGCGACCGATGTGGCCGGCGCGGATGTCGGCCTGGATGACCCGCTTGCCCTCCGGGTACCAGTCGACGTAGGGGAAGTCGGTGCCGAGCATGATGAGCGTCTCGCAGTGATCGAACGCCCGCTGCGCGGCGGGGTTCCCGATCAGCCCGCTCTGGCCGACCGCGAACGGGTTGTCGCGCTCGAGGTTCTCCTTGGCCTTGATGGTGAGGATCATCGGCGCCGCCAGCTTCCCGGCGAGGGCGAGCACCTCATCACGGGCCTCGCGGGCGCCGAGGCCGACGAGCAGCGTCACCGGACCGGCGCCGTCGATGATCGCGGCGGCCTCGTCCAGCGCCGCGTCGTCGGGCACGATCGGACGCCCGCCGGTGGCGAAGCGCGGCGGTGTCGTCGGCGCATCCTGGGCAGCCACGTCGCCGGGGAGCGTGAGCACCGACACGCCGGGGCCCGCCAGCGCGCTCTGCACCGCCTGCTCGAGTAGCCCCGGCATCTGCGACGGGCTCGTGACCGTCTTGCAGAACTCGGCGACGTCGGCGAACACGACGTCGTTGTCGACCTCCTGAAAGAAGTCCGAACCCAGCTGGGCGAGCGGCACCTGGCCGCAGATCGCGAGCACCGGGGCGTGTGACTTGCGGGCGTCGTAGAGGCCGTTGAGCAGGTGCAGCGAGCCGGGCCCGACGGTGCCCATGCACACCCCGAGGGTGCCGCTGAGCTGGGCCTGGGCGCCCGCGGCGAACGCCGCCGCCTCCTCATGGCGAACCCCCACCCACTCCAGGCGGGACTCACGGCGGATCGCGTCGGTGACGGGGTTCAGCGCATCGCCGACCACGCCCCAGACGGTCCGGACGCCGAGGTCGGCGATGGCGGTGACGATGCTCTCGGCAACGGTGGGCACGGGAAACCCCTCAGGCTCGTGGCGGTCAGGTACGGGGGGCGAAGTCATCGGGGTCGGCGCGGCGCAGATCCTCGCGCCAGCCGTCGGGTGGGGCACCCAGCAGCGCGTCGGGCTCAAGCCACTCGTAGAGCTCGGCGTAGCTCTCGGAGCGCACGAAGTCGGTGCGCCGCATGAGATGGTGAGGCGTGATGTCGGCGGGGGAGGCGAGGCCCATCGAGGCGATCAGCCGCTGGGCCTCGGCGACCGTCGCCTGCTGGTAGTGGAAGACCCGCGCGGTCTTGTCGTCGACGTCGAGCGCGCGGGAGCGGCGCGGGTCCTGGGTGGCGACGCCGACCGGACACTGGTTGGTCTGACAGCGCAGCGACTGGATGCAGCCGGTGGCCATCATCATCGCGCGGGCGGCGTTGGTGTAGTCGGCGCCCTGGGACAACCGCTTGACGATGTCGCTGCCGGTCGCCACCTTGCCGCTGGCTCCGATCTTGATCCGGTGTCGGAGGCCGAAGCCGACGAGCGCGTTGTGGACGGTCATCAGCCCCTCGGTGAGCGGGGTGCCGACGTGGTCCTCGTAGGCCCCGGGGGCCGCGCCGGTGCCGCCCTCCGAACCGTCGACGACGATGAAGTCCGGCGTGCAGTTCTCCTCGCGCATCGCCTTGCAGATCGCGAGGAACTCGTGGCGCAGGCCGACGCACAGCTTGAAACCGGTCGGCTTGCCGTCGGCGAGCTCGCGCATCTCGGCGATGAAGCGCACGAGCTCCCGGGGCGTGGTGAAGACCCGGTGGCCGGGTGGGCTGACGACCGTCTGACCCGCGGGCACCGAACGGGCCTCGGCGATCTCCGAGGTCACCTTCTCGCCGGGCAGCACACCGCCGATTCCCGGCTTGGCGCCCTGGCTGAGCTTCAGCGAGACGAGCTTGACCTGTGGGTGGGCGGCCTTCTCCCGGAACTGCTCGCGATCAAAGCCGCCGTCCTGGGTGCGGGCGCCGAAGTAACCGGTGCCGAGCTCCCAGACGACGTCGCCACCGTTGAGGTGGTACCTGGTGAGACCCCCCTCGCCGGTGTCGTGAGCGAAGCCGCCGCGCGCCGCCCCGCGGTTGAGGGCGGTGAGCGCCGCGCCCGACAGCGCGCCGAACGACATCGCGCTCACGTTGAGCAGCGCCATCTCGTAGGGCCGGCGGCAGTCCGGTCCGCCGATGCGGACCGTCGGGACCTCCCTGGGGGGATCGAAGGCGGCGATCGACTGCAGCAGCCATTCATAGCCGGGGGCGCCGACGTCACGCTCGGTGCCGTAGGAGACCTCATCCTTGATCCCCTTGGCCCGCTCATAGATCGCGGTGCGGGTCGCTCGGTCAAAGGGTCGACCGTCGGTGTTGGACTCGATGAAGTACTGCTGGATCTCGGGACGGATCGCCTCGAAGGCGAAGCGCAGATGACCGAGGATCGGATAGTTGCGCAGGATCGAGTGGCGGCGCTGGACGAGGTCGTACCCGCCGAGCGCGACGAGCCCGCCGAAGACGACGGCGAGCGCGATGAAGCCGGCGCCGCCGATCGTCGCCGCGCACACGATCATGGCCACGCCCACGACCACGCTGAGGCCCAGTCCGAGGAACCGCATGCGCCGGCTTCTACCCGACGAGCGGCCGGGGCTCACATCGCCACCTGCGAAAATCGTCGCGATGGGCGGCGTCGGCTACGTGTTCGGTTACGGCTCACTCGCGGCCGCGGGCCTCGGTGGCCTGAACCGGACACCCCGACGCGAGGGGTTCGTCGCCGACCTGGAGGGCTTTGCCCGCGGCTGGGGGGTGGCGATGGACAACACCCGGACGGTGCCCGGCTACAAGTGCTACCTCGACGCGACGGGCGCTCGCCCGGATGTGTGCGTCGCCTTCCTGGACCTGACGCCGGTGGCCGCGGGTCGCGTCAACGGCGTCTGTCTGCCGGTCGATGAGGCGGCGCTCGCCGCGCTGGACGCGCGGGAGCGCAACTACGCGCGCGTCGACGTGAGCGATCGGCTGGTGGGGGATCGTCCGGCGGCTGCCCGACCGGTGTGGACCTACCTCGGCTCGGCCGCGGGTCGGGACCGTCTCCTCCAGGGGCGGGCCCGGGGTCGGGCGGTCATCCACGAGGGATACCTCGCCGCGGTGACCCGGGGGTTTCGGGCGCTGGGGCCGGCCGAGTGGGCGGCGTGTGAGCCGTCACTCGCGCCCCGCGGACTGGCGGTGCGGGCGCTCACCCGCCGCGAACTGGACTGAACGCGGACGTCGCCGGGCCATCGACGGTCGGCGGTCGACCCGGCGGAAGCCGACCCGCGCGTGGCTAGCATCAGCCGCTCAGGCACGGGGACGACGACGCGGGAAGGCGGTCGTGATGGACAAGAAGTGGTGGACGCTCATCGCGGTCTGCGTCGGCACGTTCATGCTGCTCATCGACGTGACGATCGTCAACGTCGCGCTGCCCGCCATCCAGAGCTCGCTGAAGGCCAACTTCTCCGATCTGCAATGGGTGATCGATGCCTACTCGCTGATGCTGGCGGCGCTGCTGCTCACCACCGGGTCGCTCGCCGACCTGTTCGGTCGCCGGCGGCTCTTCCTGATCGGCCTCGTCATCTTCACCGGCAGCTCGCTGGGATCGGGCCTGTCGCAGAGCGCACTTGAGCTCAACCTCTTCCGGGGCCTGCAGGGGGTCGGTGGCGCCGCCATGTTCTCGACCTCGCTCGCGCTGCTGGGCAGCGCCTTCCAGGGCCGCGAGCGGGGTACCGCGTTCGGCGTGTGGGGCGCGATCACCGGCCTCGCGGTGGCGATCGGACCGGTCATCGGTGGCGCGCTCACGAGCGGTCTCAGCTGGCGCTGGATCTTCCTCGTCAACGTCCCGATCGGCATCGCCGCAGTCGTGCTGACGGTCATGCGCGTCGAGGAATCCCGTCAGCCGGGCAAGCACAGCATCGATCCGATCGGGGTCATCCTCTTCAGCGGCGCCCTCGGAGCCCTCGTGCTCGCGCTCATCAAGGCCGACCAGCGCGGCTGGGGATCGACGTACATCATCGTTCTGCTCGCCGTCGCGCTCGCCGGGATCGTCCTCTTCCTCATCGCCGAGGCGGCCCAGGGCGAGCGGGCGATGTTCGACCTCTCCCTGTTTCGCAAGCCGACGTTCAGCGGGGGCGCATTCGCGGCGTTCGCCCTGTCGGGCGGCTTCTTCGCACTGTTCCTCTACATGACGCTCTACCTGCAGGACGTGCTGGGCTACTCGGCGTTTCAGACGGGTCTGCGCTTCCTCGTGCTCTCCGGCGGGATCCTGCTCACCTCGACGCTCGCCGGGCGTCTCACCGCCCGGGTGCCGATCCGGCTGCTCATCACCCCGGGGCTCGCCCTCATCGGCATCGGCTTGCTGCTGCTGCGCGGCCTCAACGCGGGATCGGGCTGGGAGCACATGATCCCGGGCTTCATCGTCGGGGGCGCGGGCGTGGGTTTCGTCAACCCGCCGCTCGCCTCGACGGCGATCGGGGTCGTGCCCCCGGAGCGCGCCGGCATGGCGTCGGGCATCAACTCGACCTTCCGTCAGGTCGGGATCGCCACCGGGATCGCGGGCCTGGGGACGATCTTCGCCCACGTGGTCACCGAGCACATCGTCGCGCTGCTGCGCGGCACCCAGGGGGTGAGCACCGCCGCCGCGCGCACGCTCGCCCATACCGTCGCGCAGGGCAGCGGCGCCGCCTCCGGGTTCTCCGAGATCCCCGCGCGGGCCCGACCGATCGCGGTGCACGCCGTCCGGGCGGGCTTCACAGCGGGCCTCGACGAGATCTTCCTGATCGGAGCCCTGCTGACGTTTCTCGGCGCCGCGCTCACGTTCGTGCTCATCCGCTCCAAGGACTTCGAGGTCACCTCGGCCGGCGGAGCGGGGGGTGGGGGCGCTGCGACGCAGCCGCTCGCGGCAGCGGGCGGCGAACGCTCCGAGCCGGCGGCGGCACCCGCCCGTGCGTTCGGGGCGACCGACGGCGGCGCCGCGCCCGCCTGACCGATCACCGCCGCCCGACCCAAACCCCCTGGACCGCGGCTTGGCGGAGGGCTGCGGCCTCCCAGCTCGGCTGTGGTGGGGTGGGGACCATCACCCCACCGGCGCACCGGACCGGCGCGTGCCCATCATCGCGTCACATCCGGAACACGCCGTAACGGACGTCGGCGAGTGGCGCGTTGGCGGTCGCCGACAACGCGAGTCCGAGCACGTCCCGGGTGTCCCGGGGGTCGATGACCCCGTCGTCCCACAGCCGCGCGGTCGCGTAATAGGGCCGGCCCTGCTCCTCATAGAGAGCCCGCAGCTCGGCGCCGACCTGCGGCTGACCGACCTCGTTCATCACGGTCGCCGCCTGCTCGCCGCCCATCACCGAGATCCGCGCGCCCGGCCACATCCACAGCATCCGCGGGGAGAACGCCCGGCCGCACATCCCGTAGTTGCCGGCGCCGAACGAGCCGCCGGTGATCACGGTGAGCTTGGGCACGCGGGCGGTGGAGACCGCGGTGACGAGCTTGGCGCCGTGCTTGGCGATCCCACCCGCCTCGTAGTCACGGCCGACCATGAAGCCGGTGATGTTCTGCAGGAAGACGAGCGGGATCCGCCGCTGGTCACAGAGCTCGATGAAGTGCGCGCCCTTGAGCGCGGACTCGGAGAACAGGATTCCGTTGTTGGCGAGGATCCCCACCGGATGGCCATGGATGTGAGCGAAGCCGGTGACCAGGGTCGACCCGTAGAGCTCCTTGAACTCGTGCAGGCGCGAGCCGTCGACGACCCGGGCGATCACCTCCCGCACGTCGTAGGGGCGGCGCAGATCGGCCGAGACGACGCCCAGCAGCGTCGCGGGATCGACGACCGGCTCGGTGACGGGGGCACGCAGCCACGGCGACGGTGCCCGCGGCGCGAGCGTGGCGACGATCTCCCGGACGATCTCCAGCGCGTGGGCGTCGTCGTCGGCGAGGTGATCGACGACGCCGGAGCGACGGGCGTGCAGGTCGCCGCCGCCGAGCTCCTCGGCGCTCACCTCCTCGCCGGTGGCCGCCTTCACGAGCGGCGGCCCGCCGAGGAAGATGGTTCCTTGACCGCGCACGATCACCGTCTCGTCGCTCATCGCCGGCACGTAGGCGCCCCCGGCGGTGCAGGAGCCGAGCACGGCCGCGATCTGGGCGATCCCCTGGGCCGACATCGTCGCCTGGTGAAAGAAGATCCGCCCGAAGTGGTCACGGTCGGGGAAGACCTCGGCCTGACGGGGCAGAAACGCCCCTCCGGAGTCGACGAGGTAGATGCACGGCAGCCGGTTCTCGAGCGCGATCTCCTGAGCGCGTAGGTGCTTCTTGACCGTCATCGGGTAGTACGTGCCGCCCTTGACGGTCGCGTCGTTGGCGACGATCACGCACTCACGGCCGCTCACCCGGCCGATCCCGGTGATGATCCCGGCGCCCGGCGCCTCGTCGTCGTAGAGCCCGAGGGCGGCGAGCGGGGAGAGCTCCAGAAACGGTGACCCGGGGTCGAGCAGCCGGTCGACCCGTTCGCGCGGCAGCAGCTTGCCGCGGGCGACGTGGCGCTCGCGGGAGCGCTCGCCACCACCCTGCGCGATCCGGGCCTGGGTCGCGCGCAGCTCCTCGGCGAGCGCGAGGTTCGCCTCCAGGTTGGCGCGGTACTCCTCCGCGCCGGGGTTGACGGCGCTTGAGAGCACGGTCATGAGGGGGTCACCTCGACCCGGGCGAGCGGCTGGTCGAGCACGACCCGGTCGCCGGCCGCGACGCTCAGCTCGACGAGCGTGCCGTCGGCCGGGGCGCTGAGCGTGAGCTCCATCTTCATCGACTCGAGCACGAGCACCGGGTCGCCGGCGTGGACGGGGTCGCCGACCGCGGCGCTCACCGCGAGCACCTCGCCGGGCATCGGGGCTCGCAGCTGCCCGTCGGCGACGCTGCCGGCGTCCTGCGCGGCCCCGGCGACTCGTACCGGCCAGGCGTGGCCGCCATGGCCGATCCACCAGCCATCGCCGTCACGGGCGAGCCGCCACTCGCCGCGACCGTCGACGGCGAAGCGTCCTGGAGCGGTCCGGTGGGCCAACGCCGCCGTCGCCGCGGGCAGCTCGACCTCGTGCGGTTCGGAGTCGGCTCCGCCCGCCCCGACGCTCAGCCGCCAGTGCGATCCGGCGCGCTCACCGCCCAGCCGCCACCCGTCGCAGCGCCGAAACGGGTCACCGTCGCCGTCGGCGTCCGCAGCGGCAACCGCGTCGGCGACGAGCAGCATCGCCGCGGACGTGGCGACGCCGGCGTCGTCGATGGGTGCCGTGAGCGCTCCGAGCCGCTCGACGAGGCCGGTGTCCAGATCGCCGGCGATCACCTCGGGCCGGTCGATGAGCGCCCGCAGGTAGCCGGTGGAGGTGGTGACGCCGAGGATCGTCGTCTGCGCCAGTGCTCGGGAGAGCCGCGCGATCGCGCTCGGGCGATCCTCTCCGTGCACGATCACCTTGGCCAGCAGTGAGTCATAGGTGATGTCGACGACGCTGCCGAGCTCGATCGCGTCGTCCACGCGGACGGGGGACGATCCCCGCGACCGGGTCCCGCCCGGCCGGTCGTAGGCGAGCACGATCCCGGCGGTGGGCAGAAAGCCCCGGGCGGGATCCTCGGCGGTGATCCGCGCCTCGATCGCGTGACCGCGCGGCACGACATCGTCCTGGGTGAACCCGAGCGGCTCACCGGCGGCAACGCGCAGCTGCAGCTCGACCAGGTCCAGGCCGGTCACCGCCTCGGTCACCGGATGCTCGACCTGCAGGCGGGCGTTCATCTCCAGGAAGAAGTGGGTGTCGGGGTCGGCGGCGTCGGCGATGAACTCGACGGTTCCGGCATTGACGTAGCCCGCTCCGGCGGCGAGTGCGACCGCCTCGGCGCCGAGGCGAGCCCGCAGCTGCGGGGTGACGGCGGGGGACGGGGACTCCTCGATCACCTTCTGGTGGCGGCGCTGCAGCGAGCACTCGCGCTCCCCGAGGTGCACGACGTTGCCGTGGGCATCGGCGATCACCTGGACCTCGAGGTGGCGTGAGCGCGGCAGGTAGCGCTCGACGAACACGCGGTCGTCGCCAAAGCCCGCCTGCGCCTCCCGGGCGGCCGCCGCGAGCGCCGTGTCGAGCTCTGCGGGTGCGTGGACGACGCGCATCCCGCGCCCGCCGCCCCCGGCCGCGGCCTTGACGAGCAGCGGGTAGGCATCTGCCGGCTGGGCCCGGGCCTGCGGGGCGGTGAGTGAGGCGAGCACCGGCAGGCCGGCGTCGTGGGCGGCGCGCTTGGCCGCGACCTTGTCGCCCATGAGCGCCGTCGCCGCGGGCGGGGGCCCGACGAACGTGATCCCGGACTCCGCGCACCGGGCGCCGAGCGCCGGGTTCTCGGAGAGGAAGCCGTAGCCGGGATGCAGCGCCTGGGCTCCGGACGTGGTCGCCGCCGCGACGATCGCCTCGAGGTCGAGGTAGGAGCCGATCGCGATGGCGCGGCTCGCCTCCCGGACGTGGGGGGCGTCGCGGTCGGCGTCGGTGAAGACCGCCACGGAGTCGATCCCGAGGCGGTCGAGGGTGCGGATCACCCGGCGGGCGATCTCACCCCGGTTGGCGATCAGGACGGTGTCGAACATCTGCGTCGGCGCGGTGTCGGGTGTGAGGGGGCTCAGGCCCCCAGCGCCCGCGCGATCACCATCTGCTGGACCTCGTCGGTGCCCTCACCGATGGTGAGGATCTTCGCGTCGCGGTAGAAGCGGCACACCGGATACTCCTCGATATAGCCGTATCCACCGTGGATCTGGACCGCCTCCTCGGCGGCCCGCACCGCCAGGCGGCCGGTCTTCAGCTTCGCCTGGGCGGCCGTGAGCCCGAACGGCCGCTGCCGGTCCTTCAGCCACGCCGCCTTGTAGGTGAGCAGCCGGGCGGCCTCGATCTCGGTCGCGATGTCGGCGAGCTTGGCCTGGATCGTCTGAAACCTCGCGATCGGGCGTCCGAAGGCGCGCCGCTGCTGCGCGTAGGCGAGCGCCTCGTCGAGCGCGCCCTGGGCGAGGCCGACGCCCATCGCGGCGACGCCGATGCGGCCGATGTCGAGCACCTGCAGAAACTGCTTGAAGCCGCCGCCGCGCGGGCCGAGCAGGTTCGCCTCGGCGACGCGGCAGTCGGCGAACGACAACGGGCGGGTGTCCGAGGCGTTCCAGCCCATCTTGCGGTAGGGCTCGCCGGGCTCGTAGCCGGGGGTCCCGTTGGGCACGATCAGGTTGGAGATCTCGTCGGGGTGGCTCGCGTCTCCGGTCCGGGCGGTGATGCAGACGACGCCCGAGATGTCGGTCCCGGCATTGGTGATGAACTGCTTGGACCCGTTGATGACCCAGCCGTCGTCGTCGAGCGTGGCCCGGGTGCGCACGTTGCCCGCGTCGGAGCCCGCCTCGGGTTCGGTGAGCCCGAAGGCGCCGAGGACCTCCCCCGCGCACAGCTTCGGCAGCCACTGCGCCTGCTGGTCCTCATCGCCGTAGAGGTAGATCGGCTGGGTGCCGAGCGAGGTGTGGGCGCACATCGTGATCGCCACGCTCGAGTCCGCGCGGGTGAGCTCCTCGACGGCGATCGCGTACTGCAGGGAGGTGCCCCCAGCGCCGCCGACCGCCTCGGGAAACGGGATCCCCATCCAGCCGAGCGCGGCCATCTCGGCGACGATCGCATACGGGAAGGCGTGGGTGGCGTCGAGCTCCCCGGCCGCGGGCGCGACGACCTCGCTGGCGAACTCCCTGACGGTTCGGCGCAGCAGCTCGGTCTCGTCGTCGAAGTCGAAGTCCATCTCGGGGATACTACAGAACGGAGGTTCGGAATCCGAACGAGGATCCGGTAATCTGGCCGCGACGATGCCGCCCTCCGCGACGCCACCCGCGCCCCCTCCCGCGTCAGCGCCACCCGCGCCCGCGGCCCCGCCCGCGCCGCCGACGCGCCCGGCGCTGCGCGAACGCTACGAGCGCCGCCACGGCGAGCTCGTGACGGCCGCCGCGGCGCGCTTCGCCCGTCACGGCTATGACCAGACGACGATGGCCCAACTCGCCGCCTCGATGGGCCTCGCCACCGGCGCCCTGTATCACTACTTCGCGGCCAAGGAGCAGCTGCTGAAGGCGATCTGCGACGACCTCACCGAGCCGCTGCTCGCCGCCGGCCGGGCGCAGCTCGCGGCCGCGGCCGGCGAGCCGCCCGAAGAGCGGCTGCGGGAGCTCGTGCGACTGTGGGTGAGCCACGTCTGCGATCACCGCGATCACGTGCTCGTCTTTCAGCAGGAGCGCCACGTGATCGAGTCCGGTGAGCGCTGGCGGTCGGTACGAGCCTCCCGCAAGGCGTTCGAGCGGCTCGTCGCCGGCGTGCTCGCCGAGTCGCTCGCCGGCGGGGGCGGCGATGCGTCGCTCGCACTGCTGGCCCTGCTCGGGATGGTGAACCACACCGCGCAGTGGTACCGCCCCCGGGGCTCGCTCAACCCGCGTGAGATCGCCGACGGTTACGTCGATCTGGTGCTGGCTCCGCGTCTCTGAGTGGGTTGAACGTCCATACGACGCTCAATCTGCCCGCAGTCCAGTCGCGCGGGTGCTCGCCCGGCGTCGCTGAGCGGGCTCGCCGCCGATGAGACGG
>CAZZWJ010000044.1:0-13179 GCA_964657875.1 uncultured Solirubrobacteraceae bacterium | reverse complement strand
CCCCGACGCCGCGGCGACGGCGGCCGGTTGCGCCTCCGCGCCCGGGCGGTGCCGGGCACCGGACGCGGCGAGGTCCGGGAGGCCGCCCGCCTGAATCTCGATCCGCTGCTCGGCCCGGTGCCGGTGCGCGTCGTCGTCCGCGGCCGGCGCGCGAGTCGCCACGATCGCCGTCTCGCCGCTGCGGCGGGCCCTCAGGTGCGGTCATGATCCGCCAGCGCGTCCACCTGCGCCGGGTCGGCGTCGGCGAGGTCATCCTGCGCGTCCTCGTCACCGCTCTGGGGCTGGCGCTCATGTTCTACGGGGCGATGGCGCTGCTCGCCGCGCTCAAGCTGGCCCCGTCGACGATCAACTCGATCTCCGCGTACCGCACGATCGAGCATGCGCTGCAATCGATCACCGCGCACAACATCACCGGCACCGACCGGATCATCACCGCGGCCGCCGGCGTCGCCTGTCTGCTCATCTTCGCGCCGCTCTGCTGGCGGGCGCTGCCGCGTCCCTACCTGGCGCGCACCCCCGCCACGCTGCCCGATCAGCCCGATCCCGGCACCACCGAGATCGCCCCCCGCGCCCTGGAACGGGCGGTCGAGCTCGCCGCGCAGGGAGACCCCCGGGTGCAGCGGGCACGGGCCCGCTCCAACGCCGACGTCGTCGAGCTCGATGTCGAGCTGGGAGACCTCGACGGCGAGCTGCTGTCGCCGCTGTCCGAGCTGCAGCAGCGTGTCCGTCACCGCCTCGGCGAACAGGGATTGCCGCCGGTCAGGATCGACGTCACGTTGACCGGGGCCACCGTCCACACCCTTGAAAAGGAGAACCACTCATGACCATCAAGCAATATGCCGCCGCGCTCGGGTTCGCGTTCGTCGCCGCCTGGATCGCCTTCGGGTTCGGGGACGCGATCCTCTGCCTCATCGGCGCTGCCGTGTTCTCGGCCGCCGCCGCCTACTGGCAGGGCGAGCTCGATCTCAACGACCTGCAGGACCGGATCAACGATCGGGCGTCACGTCAGCGTCGCGCCGGCTGAGCCGAGCGGCGCGGTCGGTGCACCGCCGCCGCGCCGGGCCCGCATCTCGCCGTCAGCCGGGTGCGGCGCCGTCGCTGTGGCCCGGCGCCCACGCGGGCGACGCGGCGTCGCTCTCCCATACGCCGAGCACCTCGCGCGCGAGCGCGAACACGAGCGCGTCGTTGGCCCCCTCGCCGATCTGGGTCTGCGGCGCATCCCGGCGCAGCCGCGCGAGCTCGTCCTCGGCGCCGTAGGAGCGACTCGCGGCCAGCCGCGCGATCTGGTCGATCGCCGACACCGCGAGGTCTGAGCAGATGACCTTGGCGGCGCTGGACAGCTGGCGGGCGTCGCCCGCGCCCGCGTCGATGGCGATCGCCGCCCGGTGGGTGAGCGACTCGGCCGCGAGCATCCGGGCGTGCAGCTCGCCGATGCGCAGCTGCGTGTGGGTGTAGTCGGCGAGCACCGTCTCACCGACCTCACGCTCGAGCGCCTGGGTGGCGGCGACCGCGGCGATCCGGTCGAGGATCCCGAGCGCCCGGCAGGCGACATTCACCCGTCCGACGTCGAGCGCGCCGAGCATCTGTGCGGCGCCACGGCCGAGCCCCGCGTCGCCGCCCAGGATCTCGGCGTCGCTCGCCGGGAAGCCGTCGAACTCATAGGCGGCGGACTCGACGCCCCGGTAGCCCAGCTTCTCGATCGAGGCCACCGACCAGCCGGGCCCGCCGCGGCCCCGCGTGGGCACGACCAGGCACGACGGCCGCGGCGCCCCGTCGACGGCGGCGAGCATGAAGACGACGTCGCAGGACTCCCCGCCCGCGACCCAGCGCTTGCTCCCGCGCAGCGTGAAGCCGCCGTCGGGGTCGGGGATGCCGTGCATCTGCAGGCGGTGCAGGTCGCTGCCCGCCTGGGGCTCGGTGATGGAGAACGCGGCGAAGATCTCACCGGCCGCGAGGGGGCGCAGCCAGCGCTCACGCTGGGCCTCGGTGCCGTGGCCGAGCAGCAGCGCGGTGGCCAGGCCCGACGGGTTCACGGCCCCGGTGATCGAGATCCACCCCTGGGAGAGCGTCCGCCACACCGGCACGAGCTCGGAGACGCTGAGCCCCGGCCCGCCGTAGCGGGCGGGCACGAGCGCTCCCATCAGTCCGAGGTCCATCAGCCGCGTGAATGCCGCCGGTGGCAGCACGTCCTCGCGGTCCCAGTCGGCGACGTTGGGGAGCACCTCGTCGGTGACGAACGCCCGGACGTCGGCGAGCAGCCGGTCGGCGTTCGTCGCGGGCTCGGCCGGCGTGATGAGGGCGGCGTCGGGGCTCGTCATCGGTCGCCCACGGTAGATGCTCGACGCCGTGGTGCGCCACCTCGACCTCCGAGACGAGCCTTTCGGTAGCCTCTGCGCGATTCTGGGAGCATCGTGATCGACACAGGCGTTGGCCCGAGCCGGACGCGCCGGCTGGTGATGCTCGCGCCGGTCGCGTTGGCGTTCGCCGACGCCTCGATCGTCGTGCTCGCGCTGCCGCAGGTGGTCCTGCGGCTGCACACGACGGTGTCCCACGTGGCGTGGGTGATCGTCGCCTACAACCTCGCGCTGATCGTCGGTGCCCTCGCGGTCCGCGTTCTCAATCCGGTGGGGAGGGTGTGGCCGCTCCTGCTCGGGGGGCTCGCGCTCTTCGGGGTCGCCTCGGTCGGCGCCGGGGTCGCTCCCTCGCTCACGTGGCTGATCGCCTTCCGCGTCGTCCAGGGTCTCGGCGGCGGGGTGCTGCTGTGCGCGTCGCTGCCGGTACTCACCGACGCCTGCCGGCCGGGCGACTCACCCAAGGCGTTGTGGTCAAGCGCGGCCGCGGTCGGCGCCGCGCTGGGGCCCACCGCGGGGGGCGTGCTCACCCAGCTCTTCGACTGGCGCGCGATCTTCATCGCCCAGGCCCCGGTGGCCGCCGCGTCCGCCCTGGCGCTGTGGCGCGCCGGCGCCGGCTCCGCGGTGATCGAGCTCGAGCCGGATCCCGCCGCCGAGACCCAGACGGCCCCGGGTGCCGCCGGCCGGGGGTTCGCCAACCTCGCCCTCGGGTTTCTGTCGGCGGGGCTCATCGGGGCGCTCTTCGGGGTCACGATCCTGCTCATCAACGTGTGGGGGTACACCCCGCTCGCCGCCGCGGCGGTCCTCACCATCCTGCCGGCGGTCACCCTGCTGCTCGACCGCGCCGCCGCCGGGCGCTCGTTCACGCTGCGGGCCGCGACCGGCTCCGCCGCCCTCGCGGTCGGGCTGCTGCTGCTCGCCGCGGTCTCCCATCGCGCGCTCGGGTTCGCGATCATCGCCGTCGCCCTCTGCGGCGCCGGCCTCGGGCTCGCGGTCCCCGCGCTCACCGACAGTGCGATGGCCTGGGGCGGGCCCCAACGCGACCGCCCGCTGGCGGCCGTCTCACTCACCGTCGCCGCTCGTGACGCCGGGCTCGTGGTCGGACTGCTCGTCCTCACGCCGATCTTCGTCAGCCAGCTCAACGCCGCGCCGACGCGGGCCCAGGGGCCGATCACCCGCCAGATCATCACCGATCCGGTCTCCCTCCGGGTCAAGCTGGTACTCGGGGTCCACCTGCTCAACGCCGTCAAGGTGGCCCCGCAGACCGAGCTGCCGAACCTCCAACCCTCCTTTCAGGCCGCCGCCAAGGTGGGGGGACCGAGCAGCCTGCCGGCGCTGCGCCGGCTTCGCCAGATCGTGCAGACCCTCGTCGTCAACGCCGGGACCCGGGCGTTTCGCATACCGCTGCTGGTGTGCGCGATCTTCGCGGCGCTCGTCCTGCCGCTGCTCGGCCTGCGCCGCCTCACGGCGGCAAAACCACGGTCTTGAAAGTCGGTTTCGGGATTCCCCACACGCGGCGTTCAGCCAGTAGGGTTTCGTGAATGGTCGAGCGGGCAGCAGCGCCTCGGGTGTCAGCGTTTCGGCGCCACGCCGTGCGCCTCGCCCGGGCGGCCACCACGCCGCTGCTGCCCGATGACTACCTGGCGCTGATGAACCCCGCCTGGTCGGCGCGCGAGCTGAGTGGCGCGATCGTGCGGGTGACACCGGAGACCGACGATGTGTGCACGGTCGTCGTCAAGCCCGACTTCGCGTGGCCCGGGCACCGGCCCGGCCAGTACCTGAGGATCGGTGCCGAGCTCAACGGCATCCGCCACTGGCGCGCCTACTCACTGACCTCGGATCCCGATCACCCGGAGGGGCTCGTCTCGATCACGGTCAAGCGGGTTCCCGAAGGACTCATGTCGCCGTGGTTCACGCAGCGCACCCAGACGGGGCGGCGGGTGTTCCTCGGCGCGGTGGAGGGGGAGTTCCATCTGCCGGACCCACTCCCCGCGCGGATGCTCTTCATCAGCGCCGGAAGTGGGATCACCCCGATCTGGTCGATGCTCAGGGAGCTTCAGCGCGCGGAGGGGCTCGTCGACGTGCGCCACATCCACTGCGCCCGTGACCCCGATGACGTCATCTTCGGCGAGCGACTTCGGGATCTCGCCGCCCAGTACCCGGGCTACCGCCTGCACGAGCACCTGGACTCCCAGGTCAAGCGCCTGGAGGTCTCAGACCTCGATGATCTGTGCCCCGACTGGCGCGAGCGGGCGACGTTCCTCTCCGGCCCCCCCGACATGCTCGACGCGATGGAGGCGCACTGGGCCTCGCAGGGGGACCGGTCGCTCCTGCACACCGAGCGCTTTCAGCCGATCATCGGCCGCGGTGACGCGCAGATCGGTTCCGGGGGGACCGTGCGCTTTCGCATCGCCGATTTCGAGGCGACCTGCGAAATCGGTGTGTCGATCCTCGTCGGCGGCGAGCGGGCGGGGGCGGTGCTCCCCTACGGATGCCGGATGGGTATCTGCCACACTTGCGTCGGCAGGCTTTGTAGTGGGCGTGTGCGTGATCTGCGCACCGGCGAGGTCAGCGGCGACGCGGGCCAGACCATCCGCACCTGTGTCAACGCTCCGGAAGGGGCGATCGAGATCGAGCTCTGAGGAGCACTGCATGTCCCCCATCGCCATTCCGCCCCAGAAGACCAACGGTTCCGGGACGCCCGACGTCGACGCGATGACGGATGGGAACTCCACCCGGCCGTTTCCCCCCGACCATCCGCTGGCGCGGCTGACCCCGGCGCAGATCGACGAGATCGGCCGCGAGTTTCAGCAGATCCACGACGACGTCCACGCGGACCTCGGCGAGGCCGACGCGGTCTACATCCGCTCGCTGGTCGAGTTCCATCGCCGGCTGGTGGCGGTGTCGCGACTCGTGCTGATGGCGTCGCGCTACCCGCCGGCGTGGGTGCTCGGGACGGTGGGACTGTCGGTGTCCAAGATCATCGAGAACATGGAGCTCGGGCACAACATCCTGCACGGTCAGTGGGATTGGATGAACGACCCGAACATCCATTCCTCCCAGTGGGACTGGGACAACGTCACGCCGTCGGCCTCCTGGCAGCACTCCCACAACTACCTGCACCACACCTACACCAACGTCGTGGGTCTCGATCGCGACGTCGGCTACGACACGCTGCGGGTCGTTCCCGAGCAGCGCTGGAAGCCGATCCATCTGGCCCAGCCGGCTTACAACATCCTGCTCATGGCGCTCTTTCAGTGGGGGATCGCGGTCTATGACCTCGACTTCAGGTCGGTGCAGAAGGGACGCAAGTCCAAGCAGCAGCTGCGTGACGACGTGAAGGCGATCGGCGTCAAGGCCGGGCGCCAGGTGACCAAGGACTACCTGGTCTATCCCGCGTTGAGCGGCCGTGCGGGGTTCAAGTCGACACTGAAGGCCAACGCCACGGCGAATCTGGTTCGCAACGTGTGGTCCAACGCGATCATCTTCTGTGGCCATTTCCCCGACCAGGCCTACACGTACACCAAGGAGCAGGCGTCGGACGAGAGCCGCGGCGCGTGGTACGCGCGTCAGCTGCTGGGCGCGGTGAACATCGAGGGCAGCGATCTGTTCCATCTGATGAGCGGCAATCTCAGCTACCAGGTCGAGCATCACCTGTTCCCGGACATGCCGAGCTCCCGGTACAAGGAGATCGCGCCGCGGGTCAAGGCGATCTGTGAGAAGTACGAGCTGCCCTACAACACCGGCCCGTTCTCCAAGCAGTGGCTGATGGTGCAGCGCAGCATCCTGCGCCTCGCGTTCCCCGGTGGCCTGAAACGACACAAGTCCCCGCCGTACGTCGCCCCCCCGGTGCCGGAGGCGATCGTTCCCCAGGTGCCCAGCGCTCGCGGGTCGATCCCCGCGTTTCCCTGAGGGTTCGCCGGTCAGCCGGGGGTGGCCGCCTCGGGTAGGGGATTGCGTCGCGCACCGCGCGACGCGCCCGCCGACGCGGCGATGACGAGCGTGATGCCGACCAGCTCCCGGGAGCTGAGTCCCTGGCTGAGGATGAGGAAGCCGGCGACCGCGGCGACCGCCGGTTCCAGGCTCATCAGCACCCCGAAGATCGACGGTGAGATGCGGCGCAGCGCCTCCATCTCAAGCGTGTAGGGGATCGCGGAGGAGAGCAGGCCGACCACCGCTCCGACGAGCAGCACGTGGAGGTTGAGCAGCTGCCCGCCACCCGCCGAGATCCCGAACGGGAGCGCGATCACCGCCGCCACGCACATCGCCAGCGCCAAGCCGGACCCGTCGTTGGAGGCGCGGCCCATGCGGGCGTTGCACAGGATGTAGGCGGCCCAGGCGCTGGCCGCGAGCAGCGCGAACAGCACCCCCGTGAGGTTCAACGCGTGCGTGTCGCCGTGGCTGAGGGCGACCACGCCGACGGCGGCGGCCGCGACCCAGGCGAAGTCGACCCAGCGCCGTGAGCCGGCGACCCCCACCGCGAGCGGTCCGAGGAACTCGAGGGCGACGGCGATGCCGAGCGGAAGCCGGGCGATCGCGGCGTAGAAGGCCAGGTTCATGACCGCGAGCACGGTCCCGAAGACGACGGTGAGTCCCAGCGGCGAGCGGGTCGCCCCGCGCAGCTGCGCACGCCAGATCACGAGCAGGATCAGACTCGCGAAGACCAGCCGCAGGAGCACGACGCCGCTGGATCCGACACGGCCGAACACGGGGACCGCGAGCGCGGCGCCGACCTGCACCGACGCGATGCCGGTGAGCACGAGGCCCGCGGAGGGCACGCGGTCCAATGCGTTTGCCGGGGGCCGGGTGTACGGGACGTCTGACATGCCGGCGACACTAGAGAGAGATGCTCGAGCGACTGTTCCCGGCGCGCCTGGGCTCGGGCTTTCGGTGGCTGATCGCCTCCTCGTGGGCGGCCAACCTCGGGGACGGCTTCGCGGTCGCCGCGGGTCCGTTGCTCATCGCCTCCCGGACCCATGACGCGAGCCTGGTCGCCCTGGCGCTGCTGCTGCAGCGTCTACCCTGGCTGCTGTTCGGTCTGCTCAGCGGGGCGGTGGCCGACCGGGTCGACCGGGGCCGGCTGTCTGCCGGCGTCGAACTCGCCCGGGTCGTCGCGCTCGTGATCCTGGTCGGCGCGATCGTCGCCGGGCGGGCGAGCATCGTCGTGGTCCTCGCCGCGCTGTTCCTCCTCGGCACCGCCGAGGTGTTCAGTGACACGGCGTCGGGCTCGATGCTGCCGTCGCTCGTCGACCGGGAGGACCTGATCGTGGCCAACTCGCGCGTGCTCACCGGGGTGGTGACGCTCAACCAGCTCGCGGGCCCCGCGGTCGGCGCGGTCCTGTTCGCCGCCGGGATGGCGCTGCCGTTCCTCGGGGAGGCCGTGCTCGTCGGCATCGGCGCCTGGATGATCACCCGTATCCGGCTGCCCGCCCTGCCGCCGCCCGCGGTCACCCCGCACCTGCGAGCCGAGATCCTCGCGGGGTGTCGGTGGACGTCTCGCCACCCCGGGGTGCGGACCCTCGTGCTCACCATCTTCACCTTCAACATCACCTTCGGGGCCGCGTGGTCGGTGCTCGTGCTCTACGCCGAGGAGCGACTGCACCTCGGAGCGATCGGCTTCGGCGTGCTCACCGCCGCCAGCGCGGTGGGCGGGATCGCCGGCAATCTCGGCTACGGGTGGCTCATCCGTCGGGTCAGCCTCGGCAACATCATGCGCGTCGGGCTGATCATCGAGACCCTCACCCACCTGTCGCTGGCGTTGACCACGTCGCCGATCCTGGCCATCGGGATCATGGTCGTGTTCGGCGCCCACGCGTTCGTCTGGGGGTCCACGTCGGTCACCGTGCGCCAGCGGGCGGTCCCCGAAGCCCTCCAGGGACGGGTCTCGAGCGTCAACAGCCTCGGGGTCTACGGCGGCCTGGTGATCGGCGCGGCGCTGGCCGGTCCGATCGCCGGCCGTTTCGGCGTCACCGGGCCGTTCTGGTTCGCGTTCGCCGGGTCCGGCGTGTTCGTCGTCGTCATGTGGCGCCAGCTGAGCCAGATCACCCACGAGGGCCGTGGATGAGCGTGTAGACGTTGATGTCCGTGGTGCCGACGCAGGCACCGGGCTCGTTGATCGCGAGCGTGAGCTGGCGGGTCCGTGCGTTGTAGTCGACACCCTCTGACTCGAACTTCGTGCCCGGACATCGGCTCACCTCGCGCGGGGTGAGCAGTCGCCGATCGGTGGCGGGATTGGTGCCGCGGTGCAGCGGCGCGGACAGGCTGACCTCGACGACCTCATGGATGGCATCGTCGGTGGAGCAGATGAGCGTGACCGCATCGAAGAAGTCGCAGCCCTGCACGTGGTAGAGCGACGATCGCAGCGCGATCGTGCCCGCGAGCGCGATCGGGCTGCCGGACGGTCGGCCCTTCGGGTTGGCGAGCAGCAGCAGCCGCCGCTCGGTGTTCCACTCGCCGGAGACGAGCCAGCGGTCGTCGGGACTCACCGTGACGAACGAGTTGTTGTACTCCTCGCCGCGCGCGAGTCGGTGGGGGTAGTCGCTCACCGTTCCGTCCGGCGCGGTGATCGTGAACAGCTTCGTCGTCGGGTTGGGGTGATCGTCCTCGTAGGCGTCATAGATGTCGCCGGAGGAGTCGATGTCCTCGTCGCCGACGTGGTTGAAGCCGAGCTGGCTCACCGTCATCGGCACCTGCCCCAGGCCACGGAACAGCAGCCGTCCGCCGGGGTAGCTCGCGACCCCCTCCCCGGCGACGGTGAGCGGCTCGGTGAAGAACGTGTGCAGCTTCCAGCTGGCCGATGCCCCGCCGGCCGTCGCCTGGGGGGCCGGCGTCGCGGCGCCCGCCACGCTCGGCGCGACCGTCCCGAGGACCGCCGACACCGCGATCAACGCCAAGGTCCGCGCCGGCAGGTCCGGTCTTCTCATCGATCTCTCCTCCTGGATGGCGCGGGCTCGCGCTGTGTCAGTGAGCGCAACATAGGCGACGATGGCCGTCGCGCGCCGCCCGGGAGAGGGCCGCATTGCGAAGTTTTCACGGGGGCCTTGACAGGTGGGTTAGCTTTCCCCCGCCAGATCGGATCGCTTGCTACACCATCTCTCGACATCACGCGCCGCTTCCCGGCTGTCGGCCACCGCCCTGACCACGCTCGGGGTGATGTGGTTGGGCGCCGGCCCGGCGGCGGCCGGGGGCTACCACTCACCCGGATACACGGGGAAGACGAACTTCGGCACGGTCAAACCGACCGCCCTGCCGCCGATCTCACTCGGGACGGGCAAGTACCCGAACCTGTTCGTCGACGCCGCCGGAACCGCCCACGTCGTGTTCGTGCACGACGGCGGCAGCTCGGCGGCCGACACCTACTCGGTGTGCAACCTCCAGCGCGGGAGCAAGCAGTGCGCGAGCACGAGCACGGTCCCCGCTCCGGTGGCGCCCGATTCCAGCACGGGCGGCATCTTCAGCGGCAACTCCCCGGGACTCAACCACGACGTCGACGGTCCCGTGCCGCTCGATGTCGGCAATGAGCTGTTCGTCATCCAACGGCGATTCCCGGTGGCCTTCCCGGTGCCCGGCTCGGCGACGGGCACGTCGGACAGCAACGTGTTTGAGTGGAACTCGACCGACGGCGGCGTGACCCTCACCGGTCCCGGCGACATCGGCGACAACCAGATGGCCGGCGGCGCGATCGCCTACGGCGACGCGAGCGGACCGTCGATCGGCACGATCAGCCGCACCGAGACCGGCGGCACGTTCTTTCAGGGCACCGACCCCGGCACCTACACGAGTGAGATCGCGCAGCTGGGCACGGGCGATCAGGCCTACGACGGCGAGCTCGCCGACGACGTCTCGACACCGGTCAGCCGGCCGGTGGCCGCGTTCGACGATCTGAGCGGCAACACGTTCGTGCGGGAATACTCGGGCTCGGGGGACGTCAACGATCCCGCGAACTGGTCGGAGTCGTCCTTCCGGGGCTACGCGCCCCAGATCATCGGCGGTTCGGCGGGCGTGTTCGTGCTCACCAGCAAAGACATCAACGGGGGCAAGCTGTCGCTGCGGCGGATCGTCAACGGGCAGCCGGTCGGCGCCGCGGTCTCGATGGGGACCTCGGCCTCGGCGTACGCGATCACCGAGGACGCCTCGGGGCGGATCGCCTTCGCCTACACCGACAGCAGTGGGATCGAGGTCCGCAGCTCGACCGACGGGGTGCATTTCACCGGTGCCCAGCTCGTGGCGGCGCTCGGGAGCGCGACGACGATCGCCCACCTGGAGGTCGGCGTGACCGCCGACGGCGGCGGCTTTGCCACCTACATCAAGAACCCCACCGGCGCCGGCACGATCGGGCCGGTGTTCGTGTCGGCGTTCGGAACCGAGGTGGCCACCAAGCTGCCGGGGCTCGGACCGCTCCCCGGAGGTGGGATCGGCTCGGCGGCGGGCGACCACCTGGCGACCTCGACCTGCTCAGAGGCCACCTTCGGAGTCGTGCAGGCCGACATCTTCCCCGCCGGCGCCGGCTGCTTCAGCCACGTCGCCAACAACCCGAACCTCGACGTGACCAAGGGGACGCTCAACCTCAACGGCCTGCAGATCATCCCCGACCCGGGGGTGACGATCGGCATCGATCCCCGGCAGCACACGATCGACACGACGGGCCCGGTCAAGGTCGTGCTGAGCGCCGGCGGGGTCAGCATCACGCTGTTCCACGCGCCGCTGCACATCCAGACGCCCGACGACGGACCGGGGGACACGCTCGTCGACTTCAAGGCCGCGAATCTGAAGAACCTGCTTCCGGCCGTCCAGGGCTTCCCGATCGACGGCGATATCGACATCAAGCTCGCCAAGGGCGGCGTCGACATCCCGATCTCACTCGGGCTGCCGAAGGAGTTCGGCGGCATCACCGGAGCGGCGACCCTGCACGCCGACACCGCCACCGGCCTACAGCTCACCTCGCTCGAGTTCAAGGTCGGCGACCTCGACCTCGCGGCGCTCGAGCTCAAGGATGTCGACGTCAGCTACACCCAGCAGGGCGACATGTGGAAGGGCATGGGCACGCTCGAGATCCCGTCCGGCGGCGGCGCCCTCAACACCACGATCGCGCTCGAGTTCGACAACGGCGACTTCAAGAGCGGCTCACTCGACCTCGGTCTCACCTATCCCGGAATCCCGCTCGACGACGACGACCCCACGCCGGTGCTGTATCTCAGTCACGCCGGCCTCGGGCTGAGCCTCGGCCCGCCGACGCTGACCGGCGACGCGGGCCTCGGGCTGATCCCGCTCGCGGCCCCTGGCGTCGGCGATCCGACCAAGGACTACGCGATCCGTCTCGAGGGGCAGCTGTCAGTCGCCTTCGGCAGCCCGGTGACGGTCACCGCGACCGCGACCGGGTACCTGCACACCGTCCAGCTCGCCCAGGCCAAGCTCGTCTACAACTTCCCCGACCAGGTCTCGCTGAACGCCACCACCGACCTCAACCTCGACATCGTCCAGTTCCACGGCGAGCTCAACGCGGTCGTCGACCCGCCGCACAAGGCCTACGGTGGCGAGATCAAGGGCAGCGTCGATTTCAACCTGCCCCTCATTCCGGCGTTCACCGCCGGGGGCCTGGACATCGTCGTCAGCAGCAAGGGATTCGGCGTCTACGTCGACGAGGCGCTGTTCTCAGGCACCGTCGGCTACCTGTGGGGTGACGACGTCCCGACGATCCACGCCGGTGACTACACCTCGCGCTACCGCGTGGCGGTCTCCCAGGCGCTGCCCGCCAATGCGCAGTCGCCCGGTGCGCGGGCGGCGAGCGCCCCCGGCTTCACGGTGCCGGCCGGCGCCTCGAACGTAAGCGTGACCGTGCACGGCAGCGGCGGCGCCCCGGCGGTCGTGCTCGTCTCCCCGTCGGGCCGGCAGATCACGCCGACGCCGGGACTCGGCACCGGCCCCGAGGTGGTGGGGATCCAGCAGGCCGCCGCCCAGGTCACCGACCTCGGTCTCAACCATCCCCAGGCGGGGCACTGGAGCGTGCTGCCGGCACCCGGTGACACGGCCCCCATCTCGGGTGTCGCCTACGCGGTCGGTGAGCGAGCCCCGACGATCTCGGCGCGTGTCACCGGTCACGGCCCCCGGCGCATCGTGAGCTATCACGCGCGCATCCCCGACGGGGTCACGATCGCGCTCGCCGAGCACGGCAAGCACCTGATGCACACGATCGGCACCGTCCACAGCGGCACGGGGACGATCAAGTTCACACCGGCATTCGGGCCCCGCGCGACGCGCCAACTCACCGCCCAGATCACCAACAACGGCCTGCCGGTCAAAAACCTGACACTCAGCTCCTACCGGGTGCCGGCTCCGGCGAAACCGGGCCGAGCCACCAAGCTCCGGGTTCGCGTGAGCCACAGCGCCTTCCACTACAGCTTCCGGACACCGACCGGCGCGGTGCGCACGCTCGTCACGATCACCGCCTCAGACGGCCGCCACCTGCAGCGCCTGCTGACGTCCCGCGTGCATAAGGGCACCGTGCCGGTGATCGGCTACGGCGACAAGGTGACGGTCTCCGTCCGCGGTGTCCGCGTCGACGGTGTCAAGGGCCCGAGCGTGTCGGCGAAGGCTCACCTCAAGCCGCCGGCGGTCAAGCAGCGCAGACACCACAGACGCTGAGTGGCCTGATCGCTGTCCCCCACGAGCTGCCGTCGGCCTCGGAGGGGGCGCGAGCTGCGTCAGACCGCTCGCTGCCCAGGGCCCGATCGTCGGCCGCCCTCCGGCTGAGGGTGAGCAGGCGAGGAGCGCGTCCGCCACGATCGTGGGTGTGCGGTGCGTCAGCTGGCGCATCGCGTGAGTGCTGTCT
>CAZZWJ010000043.1:0-13281 GCA_964657875.1 uncultured Solirubrobacteraceae bacterium | reverse complement strand
AGCAGCTCGAAAGCCAACTCGCCGCAGCGCCCACTCGCCTCAGCTCAGACATCTTGGAACGGATCGACGAGATCGTCGCCCCAGGCGTGGACATCAATCCAGAAGACGGCCCCTGGCCCACGCCCGCGCTCAATGACACACGGCTGCGCCGACGCTCACCGTCGGCGGCAACTCACTGATGTCCCCCGGCGGTAGCCCGCCCAGAGGGAGCCTCGTCCATGGGGGGCAAGCACGCCGCCCCTGCCGATGCAGATCAGCGTGTTCGTGGAGCGGATCGCGCGCCACCAACCGGGTCGGGTGGCACGCGCGACCTCGGACCTGAGCTAGGGTCGACATCATGGAGAGAGAAACCGTGGCTGCGGTGCCTTCAGACACCGCGGCGCGGAGTCTCGCGAGCTGGAGCGAGGCCGGCCGGAACGAGATGCGGGCCTTCTACGCCTTCGCGGCGCTCGACTACGAGCTACTTGCGGGGATCGCGGACTGGGGGTCGGCTCTCGTGCGCGCGTATGCGGGCCGAGGCGATTCTGAGCCGCTCAGGCTGCTTGACGTCGCGTGCGGGTCGGGGCGTTTTCCCTCGGCGCTACTGACGGGGGTCGACCTCTCAGCGCTCGCGGAGCCCGGCGTCGCCTACGACCTGCTCGATCCGTCGCCGTTCTCGCTCGTGGAGGCGGCGGGTCAGTTGCGCGCGCCATTCGCGCCGGCGGCGCGCTTCGAGACGACGCTCGAGGAGCTCGATCCCGCAGCCGGGCCCTGGGATGTCGTCTGGGCAACCCACGCGCTCTACGCCCTTCGCCCCGAGGCGCTCAGCGCGGCGGCCGACCGATTCGTCTCCGGGCTGGCGCCCGAAGGCCTGGGCTTCATGGCCCAGGGCGCCGGGGATGGCCACTACCTGAGCGTCTACCGCGCGTTTCTGGAAGGTGTGCGCGGCGGCACCGGGACGCCGTACCTCAGCGGCGAGGCGGTCGCGAGCGCCCTGCGGGCCGCCGCCGAACCGCTCGGCTGGAACGCCTCTGAGTACCGCAAGACCTACGAGCACGTCGTCGGCTACGCCGAGACCGAACTGCTCGAGGGCTACCTGCGCCGATGCCTCTTCGACGACCGGCTGACACTCGACGAGATGCTCGCCGCGCCCGTGCTGGGGCCCTACCTTGCCGGGTGCCGCGACGATGACGCCGGCGCCTACCGCTTCAGCCAAACGGCAGTCTGTCTGGCCCTGACCCCTCAAGGAGAGGATTTTCCGTGGACAGCCGCATTTTGAGCGCCGCGCACGCGCAGGAGTCAGGCGTCGCGAAGCCGTGGGAGCAGAGCAACGAGGACTGGTGGGACTGGTACCTGTCGCTTGCCGATGCATCCGGGGAAGCGCCGACGGAACTGCTCGAGCTCCCTGCGCCGGATCCCGTCGCGCCACTCTCCGTGAGCGAGCTGCGTGCCGAGCTGGCCGAGCCGTACCCGCTGAGTGACGACGCGCGGGCGCGCTTCGCCGCCGAGGGGTTCCTGAAGGTTCCCGGCGTCGTCTCCCCGGGTGCGCTGGCCGCCGCGCGAGCCGAGGTCGCCCGCCTGGCGGCCGCCGGCGATGGTCCGGGGCGTTCGGGCTTCCTCAGCATGGACCTGATGTGGCAGGAGGGGTCGGAGGTGCTCAAGGCCTTCGCGCTGTCTCCGCGGATCGGGCGCCTGGCGGCCGAGCTGCTCGAGGTCGCCGATGTACGGCTCTACCACGACAACGTACTGGCCAAGGAACCGGGTTGTGGTCGTACGCCGTGGCACTTCGACGCGCACCACTTCCCGATCGATTCCCGTGACATCGTCACGAGTTGGCTGCCGTTGCAGGCGGTTCCGCCGGCGATGGGGCCGCTCGCCTTTGCCGCGGACGCGGAGGCGTGGCGGCTGGCCGAGGACACGGACTTCTCGGCGACCGACTCCTCTTACGATCGCGGCGTGTCGGAGAGCTTTCGGACCGCCGGGGTGCGAATCGACGACACGCCGTACGCGCTGGGGGAGATCAGCTTCCATCATTCATGGTGCTTTCACTGCGCGCGGGCCAACGCCACAACGCAGCCGCGAACGGTGCTCGCCACGACCTACTTCGCGGACGGGGCACGGGTCGTCGACGAGCCGACGATGGTCTCGGGTGACTGGCAGCGGTTCATCCCGGGCGCCGGCCCCGGCTCCGTCATCGACACGCGGCTCAACCCGGTCGTATCGCATTGATCGGTGCACCGGCCGCGGGTGGCGGCCTGGAGTACTGGGCGCGACGCACCGAGGAGCTCGGCGCGCGCGCGGTGGTCAATGTCGAGCACTCAGCCGACCGTGACCTGGAGACCCTGACGGCAGAGCACCGGCAGGTTCTGCTTCCCGCGCTTGCGGCGCTGCTTGACGGGAGCGAGCGCGTGGCCTGTGACCTCGGCTGCGGAGCCGGCCGCTTCACCGCGGACTTCGCGGCCGTCATCGGAGGACGGGCGATCGGGGTCGAGCCCGTCCTTGCGCTGCGGGCACTCGCTCCCCGGGCCGCTGGAGTTTGCTACCGGGGGCTTCGCCCGGACGGGCGCTTGCCGCTCGCCGATGCCGAGGCCGACGTGGTCGTCACGGTGACCGTGCTCGGGGGGCTCGTCGCGGAGGGCGAGTTGGCTCAGACCGCGGCGGAGATCCGGCGCATTCTGCGCCCGGGTGGGCTCCTCTTCCTGGCGGAGTCCGTGTCCCGATCGACGCGCTACGCGCATTGGGCGGTGCGGACCGTGGCCGCCTACCGTTCGGCGTTCCCCTGGGCCGATCTGGTCGAGGTCGCGCAATTCGACGACGGCGGCGACGCGATCTCCGTCCTGGCGGGGCGCGCCAGAGACTGATCAAGCGTGATCGAGTGGTGATGCGCGGCCGCCGCCCGGTGTCGGCCCGTCGGCCCGCTACTCCTGGTCGAAGCCGGCCATGAGCTGGCGCAGGTACCGCTCCGGCGCTTGGAGGAAGCCGCGCATCTGTCGCACGGCCTGCAGGTCGTCGTAGCTGGGGCTGCTGACCCCGTCCTCATCGAGCTCATAGAGCTGGGCGTCGGGCGTTGCGAGCAAGACCGGTGAGTGGGTGGCGATGATGAACTGAGCACCGGAGCTGGCAGCGCGGATGACGATCGCGAGCAGGGCGAGCGCCCCGGTGACCGACAACGCCGCTTCGGGCTCGTCGAGCAGGTAGATGCCCTGCGCCCCGAAGCGGTTGGCGGCGAGCGCCAGGAAAGACTCCCCGTGGGACTGCGCGTGCAGCGGAACGTCGCCGTAGAGCGAGAGGTCGGGAGCGAAGCGATCGCCGCTGTCGATGAACTGCGCGACGTTGAAGAAGCTCTCGGCGCGCAGGAAGTAGCCGTTGCGCGGCTTGGTCGCGCTGAGGACCGGGGCCAGCAGCGGCACGCGGTTGGCGTCGAGGACGTCGTGAGGGACCGCCGGCAGCTCCCCGAGGCGAGAGAACTCACCGCCCTGCTCCGCGAAGCCGATCGCGGCGGCCGCGGCCTCGAGGACGGTCGACTTCCCCGAACCGTTCTCTCCGGCCAGCAGCGTCACCGGCCGGTCAAAGCGCAGTTGCTCGACCTGAGCGACCGCGGGCACGCTGAACGGGAAGCTGGCGCGCTCATCAAGGCGTCGCAGCCCCACCAGATACGGACCGGGTCCGAAGCTTCGCCCATCCCTCCGTCTCGCCACATCACAACCGTAGCCGCGCGACCATGCCGAGCCAACGTCTCGGGGAAGCATCCGAGTTCGACTCAAAAGTCCGGGTTTCACCGAACCTCGTCAAGCAATCCGCTGGTCGTGCGGGGCGTTGTGAGGTACGTCGCGGAACGTCGTCAGGGTACGGTTCCGTGGCAACGTCCGAATTCCCGGGGGAGGAGCGCTGTGCGCTATCGGAGTCTGTTGTTCGGTGCTGGCCTGGCGGCTACAGGACGAGCACTCGCGACGCGTTTGCTGTTGGTGAAGTTCGCTCGCGATGTCGCCAAGCTCAACGCCGGCGACCACCGCAGCCTGTTGAACGCCTACGCGGATGACTTCGTCCTGCACTTCCACGAGGGTGATCATCGATGGTCTGGGGACTGGATCGGCAAGTCCGGCATGGATCGCTTCCTGCAGAATTTCACCGCGGCCAAGATCCAGGGCGAGATCCGACAGATCGCAGTCAGCGGGCCACCGTGGGCACTGACTCTCTGGGCGCGCTTTGACGATCACGCCGACGCGCCCGACGGCACCCGCATCTATGAGAACCGGACCGCGCTCGTTCTCCGCACGCGCTGGGGCAAGATCGTCGAACAGGACGACTTCTACGCCGACACCGACCGCATCGCGGCTCTCGATCGCAAGCTGACCGAACTCGGCATCGCCCCGATCTCAGAGCCAGACCAGTAACCCGCCTGCGCGAGACGGACTCAAACCATCGGTGGCGCGATAATCGCGGTGTGTCAGCAGGGCGAAAGATGAACGAGTCGGAGGCGCGTGAATTCGCGGCGTCGTTTCGATCTTTCCTGGAGTGGGTGCACGACGATGCTCGCGGAGGGACGCGTGACGAGGTCGCTGAGCTCGTGGTTGGGTTTCTGGGGAACCGTTCGCAGCGGTCGGTGGTCTCGCGCTCACTGGCGGCGTTCGAGCACGTCAACCTGCAGACGGCGATCAACGCGTGGTCAAGTGAACCGGGCCGTGAGGTCGTCGTCCACGGGTTGATGCTCCCGCCACACCACGGGGACGTCACGCTGCAGCAGGTGGTGACGGGCGGCGGTCATTCCCCGTTACGGCTCTCCTCGCCGGTGCTCGTTGACCTGCCGAACGGCCCCGGGTCCACGCTGGCCTGCGTAGAGCACGCGATGCTGCTCGTGAGCGATTCTCGCGGACGGTTCGTGATCAGGCTGAGCGCCCCCCATGAGCACAAACAGACGCTCGACGTCGAGATCGCGGGCCTGGAGGTCGTGGAGGCGCAGTCGGTGCACGCACGCTTCGGGGAACTGCGCAGCGCGCTGAACGTGTACCGCGGTCACATCCTCGACGTGCGCGCCACGCCGATGGGCGGCGTGGCGCTGGAGTTCACGGACATCCGGAAGACCAGGCGGGAGGACGTCGTGCTTCCCGAGCGGGTCCTCGCCCGCGTCGAGCGTCATGCGATGGGTGTCGCGGCGCATCGCGAGCGACTGCTTGAGACCGGTCAGCATCTCAAACGCGGCCTGCTTCTCTTCGGGCCCCCGGGGACCGGCAAGACGCATACGACCCGCTACCTGGTGGGGCAGATGGACGGGTACACGCGGCTGACGCTGACCGGCCGCGCGCTGACCGCGATCGGAGCCGTCGCGGATCTCGCGCGCGAGCTGCAACCGTCGGTGGTCGTGCTCGAGGACGTCGATCTCGTCGCCGAGGAACGCAGCCATGGGCCGGCGTCAGCGCCGGTGCTGTTTGATCTGCTGGACGCCATGGACGGCGCCGCGCCTGATGCTGACCTGCTGTTTCTCCTGACCACAAATCGGGCCGATCTGCTTGAGCCAGCGCTCGCCGCCCGCCCCGGACGAGTCGACGTCGCGGTCGAGATCGACCTTCCTGACCCCGACGGCCGGGGGCGTCTGCTCGACCTCTACGGCCGCGCGTTGCCGCTTGATCTCAGCGACGCCGATCGTCAGCTGGTGATCGACCGGACCGACGGGGTCACCGCATCGTTCCTCAAGGAACTGCTGCGCCGCGCGATGCTCCAGTCGCTCAGCGAGGACCCGCCCCAGTCCACGGTGACCGTGGCGCACCTCTCCCAGGCGCTTGATGATCTCCTCGACAGCCAGCAGCAACTCACGCGGAGCCTGCTGGGCGTCGGGACGGACCCGACGACGCTGCCCGCCGGCGGCGGGCTTGGCACGCTGCCACCCTCACGGTCCGTGCGATTCCGGCGCTAGCCGTCTGCTCCGCGCGATGGGCAGCGCCAACTCCCAAGCGCGTCTCGGAGCTTGTCGCTTCTGACTACTGCACGGCCTGACTGCGCAGACCGTCACCGGCGTCGGCCACGGCAGTATTCGCGTCCCAGAGGATGGCGGTGATCTGCGCAGTCAACCGCAGACGCTCGCGCAGCTCGACGGGCTGAAAATGTTCGCCGTCGACGCGCTCTCGGTAGTCACTCAGGTCCAGCAGGCAGTCGCGCAGCTCCTGTTCGGAGAACTGGATGATCGCGTGTGCGCCGGAGGTGACAAAAGGCGCGAAGCGCTCGGCGAACTCCGTCCGGTCTCGTAGCGTCAGCACCTCCTCGACGCTCGCGGCTGACTGCCAGCGACGCCGGTCGAGTTGCTCGGACAGCGCGATGAAGATCGCCTGGCCGGCATCAGCCGTGACCGCGACGGTTGTCACGAGGCGGTGAGCGGCGTCGGCACGCAGCTCAAGGATCTGGATGGGATCTTCTGGCATGAGACGGTATCGGTGACTCGGACTCCTGCCTGAAGCCTAGTTGGCAGCGCGGTCGGCGAGCCGTGAGCTTGGTCACGAAATCGGCGTACATACAGGGCTGAGAAGCTCAGGCGCCGCGAATGAGGGCCGGATCACGTCAGGAGGTTTACCTGTCGAGCGATGCCCGTTCAGCGGCGGCGACCGCATCGGGCGATGGCGCAGTGCCATCACCCTCGGTGTGTCAAAGGCACCGCTCAGCCACGACGCACGTACTCATACAGCGACAGACGGAGCATCCCGCCGTACTGCCATTGGTGCTCGAATGCGAACCTGCCGTTGACAGCGCGGACGAAGGCGGAAAGCTGCGGCAGGGTCGTTCCCATGAGCTCCCCGAGTCTGCCGGAACCGAACACCGGGCCGAGCACTGACCGATCGTTGAACGGGCCCCCGCGCGCGAGCGATCGCGCCGACGCCGTGCCCGGGGCGAGCACCCATAGCTTCGACGCGTGCGTGCTCGCGGCCTGCGCCGCCAGGTCCTCAGCCGAGGTCGCGGGTAGCAGTGCGTACGGTGGCGCCGCCAATACCTTGGAGATCGGGGCCGCTCCGATTCTCAGCAGCGGACGGCCGGACTGGTGGGCGTAGGCGAACGCGGCGTCGCTGGAGGACAGTGGCCCAGGACCCGGAGCCTGGATGACCGCCACCGGATCTGATGACGAACCGTCCGCGATCACCCGGTCGACCGCGGCCTGATACTGCGGGCGACCGTTCACCGGCCTGAGCATCATGGCCACGCCCACCGCGAGGCCGGCCGTCAGCAGCAGCGACGGAGTGAGCCGCTTGATCCAGCGACCGTGGACACCGCCCGTCACCAGCCGGCCCGCCACCAACGCGAGCCCCGGCGATGAGCTGATCAGGTTGCGGGGATCCCACACGTCTTTGACGATCACGCTGTAGAGGGCGAGACCGACCGGCAACGCGCCCGCCAGGACGAGGGGAAAGAGCCGCCAGTGCCCGCCGCGGAGCCTGCGCCCATCCGTCAACCATCCGACGACAGCGACCAGGATCCCGGCCACCACGAGCGCCACCGCGGGACGACTCGGCACCGCGCCGAGCGTCGTCCACGGGCCTCCGAGTGCCCAGTGCTCGAGATCGTGCGCCACCGCGCTTGACGTGAACGGCTCGATGATGCTGAATGAGGACGCCCCCGGGGACTTCACGTCGCGGATGACCGCCGCGATCCACGGCGAGAACAGGGCTATGGAGACGGCGCTCGCGATGACGAGTCGCCGCCGGGCCTCCGGGAAGCGGATCAGAACCCACGCGCCCTGGGCGACGAGCAGGAAGATGACCGAGAAGTGCGTGTACGTCGCAGCTGCCGCAAGCACCGCGTAGAGCCCCCAGAGCACCACGCGCCCGGACTCGACGGCACACACGAGCGCGAGACTGCACGCGAGAGCGAGCGCCATGACGAGCGCATACGGCCGCGCCTGGGTCCCGTAATACATCTCAAACGGACACAGCGCCAGGAACACCGCAGCGGCCGCCGCTGCTGAGCGGTTCGTGACCCGGCGACCGAGCAGGTACGTCAACGGGACGGCCGCGACCCCCGCGATGAGAGACGGAAGCCGCAGCATCTCGCGCGTGAACCCCAGCCGCACCGACAACCACGCCAGCACGTCATACAGCGGCGGAGTCAAATCGTTGGAATGACCACGCTGCAGATGCAGAACCGTCCCCAGCCCATGACCGGCGACCACCGAATACGTCGCCTGCTCGTCCTCGAACAGCGAACCGTGCCACAGGACCAGGCGCACCACCAAGGCGGCCGCCGTCGCCACCGCGACGACGATCAGGTCCGCGGAGCCGGCCCACGCCTGGGATCTCGCGCGTCCTCGCAACCGATCCACCGCGACTGCGCCCACCGCCGTCACCGTCGCCCACCCCTTCTTTCGCTCACCGCGACGCGACCCTACCAACGCGTGAGCCGGAGTCCGCGCGGACGGCGCCGTCGGGACGGGCGGATCGGTCGAGCGTCTCCACAGGCGCCCGACCGATCCGGCTTGGGCCGGTCAGCCGAGTAGCGCGAGCTGGGTCTGGCTGTTCTGCACCTGCGCGAAACCGCCGGCGGCGGCGCAGCTCGACGTGCTCGGGGGTGTGGTGGTGGCGGCGTCGGCGGCCACCGGGACCGCGAACCGGGCTGCCGAGGCAAGGACACCGACGGAGGAGGTCTTCACACGCATTCGATTCTCCTCCTCGTTGAGGTGAGAGCCGACGAACGCAGATCGGGGCGCCGTCACCCACCAAGACGCCGCGGCGGGCGCATCCTTCCCGAGGCCCGGCATCTCCTGCAGCGCCAGCCGAGCGAATTGCTCAACCGCGGTGAGGCACCACTATCCGCCGCGGTGGAGCTCCGGCAGCACCTTCTCGGCGAGCATCGCCGCGGCCTTCACCGGGTCGGGATCGGTCGACATCGGGCCGCCGGTCAGCATGAGGATGATCTCCGAGAAGCCCGCCTCGTGAAAGCGGTGGACCCGGCCGACGATCTCGGCGGGGTCCGCACCCGCCGGGAGCTGGACCGAGCGCCGGATCTCGTTCGGGTCGCGGCCGATCTCCGCGCACGCCTCATCGAGCTGCTGCGATGCGGTGATCGCGTCTTCGATCTCGCGCCCCGCATTGCCGCTGGCGTTCCACACGTCGGCGTGACGGGCGGTGAGCTTGAGCATGTGAGGGCCCCCGGAGCCGACCCAGATCGGTGGATAGGGCTTCTGCACGGGCTTGGGATTGGCGACGGCGTCACGCATCGTGTAGTAACGGCCGTCGAAGGTGGTTCTCTCCTCCGTCCACAGCGACTTGATCACCTGCAGCCCTTCGGAGAACAGTCCCACCCGGTGGTCAAGGCCCGAGATCCCGTACATCTCGTGCTCGTTCGCCGCCCACGCCGCGCCGATTCCGAATTCGACGCGACCGCCCGAGAGATGGTCGACGGTGGTGGCGATCTTGGCCAGGAGCGCCGGGTTTCGGTAGGTGATCCCGGTCACGAGCAGACCCAGACGAACATGGGTGGTCGACGTCGCCATCGCGGCCAGCAACTCCCACCCGTCGAAGATCGGGTGGTCATCGCCGATCCCCCCGATCGTCGCCAGGTGGTCCATCGCCCAACAATGGTCAAAGCGTGCCTCGTCGGCGATCTGCCAGACGGCCCGGTAACTCTCGATGGGAGCGTCCTGGGAGAGCTTGATCCCGACTCGGAGTGGCTGCGTCATCACGTCTCCTGTCCGTCATTCGCGGTCAGGCCCCCGCTTCCCAGAGTCGGCAGAAGCAAAGCGCCCGGTCCGTGAGGAACCGGGCGCTCTGGTCTCTACGGCGCGGAGTTCAGACGCCGAAGCTAGTTGCGGCCCTCGGCCACCGGAGTGTCGTCACCGGAGAACCATCCCAGCGACCGGTAGGGCGCGAGCTGGCGGACGACCATCGACGCGATCGCGATCAGCCCGAAGTAGGTGAACAGCTCCGCGGCTCCCGACGTGCTGCCGACCATGTCGTTGGTGAAGCCCATCAGGCCGGTCGCGAGCATGGCCACGCTCAGGCCGGTGAGCAGAAACGGCTTGCGGTGCGTGGCGAGGAACTCGCCCCGGATGAGGCTGACGGCGAGCAGCACCACGATCGACGCTTCGATCAGCCCGAGCAGAATCCAGGCGGCGTTGTCACCGGGGACGCTGGCGAACAGCGACCCCGCGAACTCCTTTTTCAGCCCGGCCGGCATCACGCCGGCGGTGAGCTTCTCCTTCGCCGCGTAGTAGAAGAGAAAGCCGACCGACAGGTAGACGCTCGCCAGGGTCGCGGCGTAGGTGACGAGCTTGGTCGCGCCGGCGACCGTCGGACGTGCGATGGTGTGACTGTGGGGGCGGTGAAGTGAAGCCGTGGACATGAGGTGAACTCCTTCTCGGTCTGTGTGCGATGTCCCCAGCATGCGCGACTCAAGACGTCAGGACAATCGGGCAGACCGCCGGCCGGCTGCGGCAAACCCGCAGGGTGTCTCGCGCCGCTCGCCACGCGTCACGCTCCGGGCGCGTCGCCGCAGATGCTGGCGTGCAGGTCGGCGGTCAGCCGGGCGATCTCCCGGGTGAGCTCGGTGTTCTGCGCGAGCAGGGTCAGGTGTTGCTCGGCGAGGACACGTTCGCGCGCCAGCACTTCGGTCTCCCGTGCCTCGAAGGCCTCCTGACGTTGGTTCTCGGTGTCGCGATGGGCCTGCACGGCCTCGTCGCTGAGTTTGTCGCGATCGGCCTGCCGGGTCTGGGCGAGGAGGATCAGCGGAGCGGCATAGGCCGCCTGGGTGGAGAAGACGAGGTTGAGCAGGATGAACGGGTAGGGGTCCCAGCGGAAGCTGAATGCGGCGCCGTTGACCGCGATCCACAGGACGACGATGATGGTCTGTCCGAGGATGAAGGTCGGCGTGCCGAAGAAGCGGGCGAAGCGCTCGGCGAGCACGCCGAAGCGGTCGTTGCCGAAGGCGCCGTGATGAGCGGAGCGGTGGGGCGAAACGGATGCCACGGCATCTCCTTGTAGTGACGAAACGGGGCTTGGCGAGTGTCCCACTCACCGCTGCGAGCAGCCGACTGCGACCGGTGCGCTCTGAGTCCTAGCGCTCGTCCCGCGACGGCGGGGATGGCGGCAGCTTGGGCAGGAGGCGGTGGCCGTCGACGACCGCCGCCGCGAGGTCGATCAGCTTCCGGTTACCCGCCCGCGACTCCCGCCGCAGCATCTCAAACGCGTCCGCCTCGTCGATGGAGTGACGCTCCATGAGGATGCCCTTCGCCCGTTCGATCTGAGCGCGGCGGCCGAACGCCCCCTCGAGGTCCTGGAACTCCGCGAAGCGACGCAGAACGATGTCGATCGAGCTCTGCCAGTCCTGGACGTCGTCGTCGCTGATGTGGGCGAACACGCCGCACTTGGACGCTTCCCGAACGAAGTCGGGATCCGGTTCGTGGAGCAGGGCGATCACCGGGCAGGCGGCTTCACGCACGATCTTGTTGATGAGGTCGAGCGCGTGCCGTGAGCTGGCGCCGAGTCCGACGAGCGCGACGTCGGGTCGCTCCCGGGCGGTGACGGCGCCGACATCCGCGACTTCGATCTCACGGGCGATCACCTCGTGACCGAGCGCGGCGACGATGGGCACGACGAGCTCGAGACGATCCTTGCGCTCGTTGGCGATCAGGACCCGCAGATGTTCGGTCCCGTCCCGGAGGGGCGCCATGCGGGCAATGGTAAATCCTGTCGATCGCCGATGCGGGCCGCGGGCGGGAATCGACGCCGGAGTACAGTCAGACGCAGCTTCGCCTCAACCTTCGGCGAGCCTGACGGTTTCCGGCCTCATCGACTCGGCCGGCGTGTGCGACACCTCTCCGCGGTGATCGCGACCCAACGCCTCAGGAGTCCGATGATTCTCATCTGTTATGACGGGTCCGCCGACGCACAGGCGGCGATCGATCGAGCCGGCCGGCTGATGCCCGGCGTCGAGGCGACTGTCCTGGTGATCTGGGAGACGGTTCTGGAGACGATGACCCGCCACGGCTCGGTCGGCATGGGGATGATCGGCTTCTACGGCGATGATGGCAGCGCCGATGCCGCGATCAAGACGGGTGCGGTCGAGGCCGCTGCCGAGGGCGTGCGACGGGCTGTGGCGGCGGGAATGGTCGCGCAGCCGAGGGTCGTCAATCGATCCGACGACATCGCCGCCGTGATCCTCGCCGAAGCCGCAGATCTGGACGCCGACGTGATCGTTCTGGGCACGCGCGGGCTCGGGAGCGTGAAATCACTGATGCTGGGCAGCGTCTCCCACGCGGTCGTGCATCACGCCGACCGGCCGGTGCTGGTGGTTCCCTCTCCGAATCTGGCTGAGCAGCGCCACCACTGGGCCGAACATGCCCTGATCACGGACGAGGTCACCTGACCATCGCCGACCGCGCCACCGCGGCGTGCCACTGACCTCCAACCCTTCCCGCATCACCCCAGCCAGAGAGGTAACACCATGTTCGGAGCCTATGTCATCAAGCAGTACGAGCGTGCCGTCGTGTTCAAGCTCGGGAAGGTCAAGGGTGAAGCGCGCGAACCGGGACTGATGCTGTGCCTGCCGTGGATCAACCGCATCCATCGCGTGTCGTTGCGGATCGTCACCATGCCGATCCAGTCCCAGGGGATCATCACCAAGGACAACGTGAGCATCGACGTGTCCGCGGTCGCCTACTTCCGGGTCAAGGATCCGATCCGATCGGTGATCGCGATCGAGAACGTCGAGGCGGCGATCAACCAGATCGCGCAGACGACGCTGCGCGCGGTGGTGGGGCGTCACACCCTGGACGAGGCGCTGTCGGAGACCGACGCGATCAACGAGAACATCAAGCAGATCCTCGACGTCCAGACCGAGGAGTGGGGGATCGAGGTCACGGTGGTCGAGCTGCGGGACATCCAGCTGCCGGAGAGCATGCAACGCGCGATGGCCCGCCAGGCGGAGGCCGAGCGTGAGAAACGGGCGAAGATCATCGCCGCCCAGGGTGAGGCGCTGGCCGCCGGTGAGCTGGCGATCGCGTCCGATGTGATGATGGCCCATCCACTCGCGCTGCAGTTGCGCAACCTGCAGACGCTGGTCGAGGTCGCGGTGGACAAGAACTCGACGGTCGTGTTCCCGGCGCCGCTGATGAGCACGATCGGGGAGCTGGGCGCGTTCCTGGCGCGGGAGACCAAGGCCGCGGCCGAGGCGCTCTACGAGCAGCAGCGCGCCAGCGCCGAAGGGACATGATGACAGACAAAGAGCTGCTGCGATTGGCCACGGCAAGATCCGAGGAGCTGCCGTCGCCGCACCTTGAGCCTGAAGCCCAGCTGCTTTGCCAGCGGCAGCGCCGCGGCCACGACGGCC
>CAZZWJ010000042.1:0-13551 GCA_964657875.1 uncultured Solirubrobacteraceae bacterium | reverse complement strand
ACCGGTGCCGGCGCGCCCGCCGGCTGGGGGCGTGTGCCAATCAGCGCGAGTGAGATCGCGAGCACGTCCTCCCCGACGCCGATGACGGGGTCCGGAAGGCCGGTGGTGTCGACGACCAGGCCCCGTATCCGCCAGGTCGCGTAGCTGCCGACCGCCGCGGAGATGGCGCCCGCGACGGCGCCGGAGGCCCCGGCGATCTCCCGGCCGACGTAGCTGCCCGCGGCCACGCGGCCGAGGACCGCGGGAGGATCGGTGCGATTCGGCGCGCTCGGGGCCTTGTCGCCCGCGAGCTCACCGGCGGTCGCCGCGATCACCGCGATGCGGGGCTTGCCGGTGATGTGGCCGTGGATGGCGAGACCGGCGGGAGCGGCGGAGGTCCGCATCGAGGAGGCGAGACCGGCGAGCACGGCGTCGGGCCAGCGGAGGGAATCTGACATCCGTCCCGGCTACCCCGGACGGTGCCCGCAGAAAACCGGCGGTCGCCCGGCGGTCGCGCGCGGCCGCCCGTCGGGTCCGCGTCGCATCCGGGGGCGAGCCCGAACCCGCCGCGCATCGCGGCCGGGACTTGATCGCCGCCAACCCGGGTAGAGCCGAAGGGCGACTCCGACGAAAGGTTTTTGAGAGAGATATGACTGAGATCACCGCCCATCACGGCATCTTCAAGAGCACCAAGCTGCACGTCGACGACACCGGCGGCGCCGGGCGTCCGATCGTGCTCATCCACGGCTGGCCGCTGGACGGAGACTCCTGGAGTGAGCAGGTCCCCGCGTTCACCGCCGCCGGCTATCGCGTCATCACCTATGACCGCCGTGGCTTCGGACGCAGCGACAAGCCGAGCAAGGGCTTTGACTACGACACGCTTGCCGAGGACCTGCACACGCTGCTCGAGGAGCTCGACCTGCGCGACGTGACGCTCGTCGGGTTCTCGATGGGGGGCGGCGAAGTCGCTCGCTACTTCACCAAGTACGGCGCCGAGCGGATCCACAGCGCGGTGTTCGCCGCCGCGGTGCCGCCGTATCTGATGAAGGGCGACGACAACCCCGAGGGGCCGCTCACCGAGCAGATGGCCGGCGACTGGCAGCAGGCGATCAACGATGACATGGGCGCGTTCTTCGACGAGTTCGTGGTCGGCTTCTTCTCGGCCGACGGCGTGCTCAAGGTCACCGAGGCCGAGCGTCAGACCGCCCGCGACGAGTGTGACCTCGCCGACCAGAAGGCGGTCCTCGGCTGCATGGAGGCGTTCGGGACGACCGACTTCCGCGGCGATCTGCCCCATGTCACCGTCCCGACGCTCGTCATCCACGGCGACGCCGACGGGACCGTGCCGTTCGAGGGGTCGGGCAAGCGCACCCACGAGGCGATCCCCGGATCCGAGGTGCACGTGATCGCGGGAGGCCCGCACGGCTGCAACGTCAGCCATGCCGAGGAGTTCAACCGCACGCTGCTCGAGTTCTTCGCCAAGTAGGTCGCGTCGCGCGCCACCGCCGGTGGAGGTCGCTCCGGCGGTGGCGCCGTCGTGTGTTCAGGCGGCGGCTCCGAGCATTCCGTTGGGATCGAGGACGAACTTCTGGGCCGCGCCGGAGTCGAACTCCTCATAACCCCGCGGCGCGTCCTCCAGCGAGATGACGGTCGCGTTCACCGCGTCGGCGATGTGCACGCGATCGTTGAGGATCGCCTGCATCAGCTCCCGGTGGTACTTCATCACCGGCGCCTGACCCGTGACGAAGTGCAGCGACTTGGCCCAGCCGATGCCGAACTGCAGCGACAGGTTGCCGTGCCTGGCCGAGTCATCGGTCGCACCGGGGTCTGAGGGCACGTAGAGCCCGGGGATCCCGATCCCGCCACCCGCGCGGGTGATGCTCATCGCGGTGTTGAGGACGACCGCCGGCGCCTCATCGCCGTCGGAGCCGTGGCCCTTGGCCTCGAAGCCGACCGCGTCGACGGCGCAGTCGACCTCCGGCACCCCGAGGATGTCCTCGAGCGCCGACGCCATGTCGTCGCTGGCCTCGATCTTCGAGAGGTCGACCGTCTCACAGCCGAACGACCGCGCCTGGGCGAGACGGTCGGCCTGCATGTCGCCGACGACGACGACGGCCGCGCCGAGCAGCTGCGCGGAGGCGGCGGCGCCGAGGCCGACCGGTCCGGCGCCCGCGACGTAGACGGTGGAGCCGGTGTGAACCCCGGCGCTCACCGCACCGTGGTAACCGGTGGGGAAGATGTCCGACAGCATCGTCAGGTCGCGGATCTTCTCCATCGCCTGCTCCCGGTCGGGGAAGCGCAGGCAGTTCCAGTCGGCGTAGGGGATCGTCACGTACTTGGCCTGACCACCCCGCCAGCCGCCCATCGCCACGTAGCCGTAGGCGGATCCCGGCTGTGCGGGGTTGACGTTGAGACAGACATCGGTGTGGCGCTCCTTGCAGTTGCGACAGCGTCCGCAGGAGATGTTGAACGGGATCGAGACGAGGTCGCCGACCTTGATGAACTCGACCCCCGGTCCGGCCTCGATCACCTCGCCGGTGATCTCATGTCCGAGCTGCAGTCCCTCGGGCGCGTCGGTTCGTCCCCGGACCATGTGCTGATCGGAGCCGCAGATGTTCGTCGCGACGACCTTGAGGATGACCGCATGGGGCAGCTCGCGACCGACGTTTCGGGGGTCGACGCCCGGCCCGTCCTGGAGCGTGAAGCCGGCGTCGTCGACGTTCTCGACCTCGACGTGCCGCGTCCCGCGGTAGATGACCGCGCGGTTCTGATCAGCCATGACTCTCTCCCGGTTTGGCTACGGTGTGGCTATGCCGTTGGTTTCCCGCTTCCCTCGTCGGCAAACGACGGTTGGTTGGGCGTCGACGGCTCCGGGCAGGTAGGGCACCATGGCGACGCGCGCGCAGGTCCGGGAGCTGCTCGACGAGGGTCACTCCTACGTGACGGCCGCACGGAAGCTGGGGATCGCGCCCGGCGAGGCCTACCTCGTGGCCACCGGCCGGCCCGCCGACGGCAGCGACGGCCGCTGGTTCGACGGGCGCACCGCGCAGCCGGTCAGTCCCCAGACGCTCGTCGGACCGCCGCCGGTCAACCCGACGCGCAACTTGGTGGTCGACGCGTGGATCCGTGAGCGCGCCGCCCGGGAGCTGACGCGATGAACACCCCGCGGGACCTGCTCTCGAAGTGGCCGGCGGCCCGCCAGGCGCTCGGCGAGGACCGGCTCGGCCGCGGGGCGGCGGTGAAGTCCAAGGGCTCACGGGAGAAGGTCGCCCGGACGCGGACCGCCGACCGGGTGGTGAAGTCGGTGTGCCCGTACTGCGCGGTCGGCTGTGCGCAGAACGTGTACGTGAAGGACGAGCGGATCGTCCAGATCGAGGGCGACCCGGATGCGCCGCACAGCCGTGGGCGCCTGTGCCCGAAGGGCTCGGCGACCAAGCAGCTCGTCACCGGCTCCGCGCGTGAGCAGCACGTGCTCTACCGCCGGCCCCACGCGACCGAGTGGGAGCGCCTGGACCTCGACACCGCGATGGAGATGATCGCCGAGCGGGTGCAGAAGACGCGCGCCGACGGCTTTCAGTGGGAGCACGAGGACAAGCGGGTGCGGCGCTGCATGTCGATCGCGGCGCTCGGGGGCGCGACTCTCGACAACGAGGAGAACTACCTGATCAAGAAGCTGCTCACCGGCCTGGGGATCATCCAGGTCGAGAATCAGGCGCGGGTGTGCCACTCCTCGACGGTGGCCGCGCTCGGCACCTCGTTCGGCCGCGGTGCGGCGACGACGCTCCCGGGGGACCTGCAGAACTCCGACCTCATCGTGCTCCAGGGCTCGAACATGGCCGAGGCCCATCCGGTCGCCTTCCAGTGGGTGGTCGAGGCCAAGCAGCGCGGCGCGACGATCGTCCACATCGATCCCCATTACAGCCGCACGTCGGCGCTCGCCGACCTGTTCGTGCCGATCCGGCCCGGCAGCGACATCGCGTTCCTGGGCGGCGTGATCAACCACGTGATCCAGAACGACGCCGATTTCCGTGAGTACGTCCTGCATTACACGAACGCCCCGGTGATCATCAGCGACGACTTCCGTGACGCCGACGCCGACGGGCTGTTCTCCGGTTGGGACGCCGAGACCGGCAGCTATGACCCGTCCAGCTGGCAGTACAAGGGCGCGCGGATGGCCGCCGCCTCCGGCCAGCGCGACCAGACCGGCCAGTTCATCGACGGCAGCCAGGCCGGGGCGAAGAACGGCGCGGCCCCCGATCGCGGGACGCCGACGCTCGACATGACCCTCGAGCACCCCAACTGCGTGTGGCAGATCCTCAAGCGCCACTACGCCGCCTACACCCCCGACATGGTGCAGCGGGCCAGCGGCTGTGATCCCGAGACGTTCGCCACGGTGTGCCGGCTGCTGGTGGAGAACTCCGGTCGCGAGCGGACCGCCGCGTTCGTGCACGGCGTCGGCTGGACCCAGCACACGATCGGCACCCAGTACATCCGCACCGCCTCGGTCCTGCAGCTGCTGCTCGGCAACATGGGCCGGCCGGGTGGCGGGGTGATGGCGATGCGCGGCCACGCCTCGATCCAGGGCTCGAGCGACATCCCGACGCTGTTCGACACCCTCCCCGGCTACATCCCCACCCCGCACGCCCACGAGCACGACTCACTTGACGACTACGTCGCCAACAACGCGCCGGACAAGGGCTACTGGGGCAACATGCGCGACTACGTCGTCTCGCTGCTGAAGGCGTGGTGGGGCGAAACGGCCACCGCCGAGAACGACTTCTGCTGGGATTACCTGCCGCGGATCACCGGCAGCCACGGCACCTACGACACGGTGATGGAGCAGATCGGCGGCACCGTGAAGGGCTACTTCCTCATCGGCCAGAACCCCGCCGTCGGCTCGGCGAACAGCCGCATGCAGCGGCTCGGGATGTCGAAGCTCGAGTGGCTCGTCGTCCGCGACTTCTCGCTCATCGAATCCGCCACCTGGTGGAAGGACGGCCCCGAGATCGAGTCGGGCGAGATGCGCACCGAGGACATCGCCACCGAGGTCTTCTTCCTGCCCGCCGCCGCCCACGTCGAGAAGGACGGGACCTTCACCAACACCCAGCGGATGGTCCAGTGGCACCACAAGGCGGTCGAGCCCGTCGAGGATCAGCGCTCGGACCTGTGGTTCATCTGGCAGCTCGGGCGGATGCTGCGCGAGCGGCTCGCCGCCTCCACGGATCCACGCGACCGGCCGCTGCTCGACCTCACCTGGGACTATCCGCTCGACCACGCCGGAGAGCCGATCGCCGAAGCGGTGCTCGCCGAGATCAGCGGGTACAAGGCCGACGGCAGCTACCTCTCCGCCTACACCGAGCTCAAGGCCGACGGCTCGACCGCCTCGGGCTGCTGGATCTACTGCGGGTCCTACGCCGAGGGTGTGAATCAGACGGCGCGGCGCCGGCCGGCGAGCGAGCAGAACTGGACGTGCCCGGATTGGGCGTGGGCGTGGCCGGCCAACCGCCGGATCCTCTACAACCGCGCCTCCGCCGATCCGGACGGGAAGCCGTGGTCGGAGCGCAAGAAGCTCGTCTGGTGGGATGAGTCGCAGCGCAAGTGGACCGGCTACGACACGCCGGACTTCGAGGCGACCAAGCCGCCGAGCTACCGCCCCCCGAAGGGCGCCCGGGGCCCCGACGCGATCGCCGGCACCGAGCCGTTCATCATGCAGAACGACGGCCGCGGCTGGCTGTTCGCCCCGGCGGGCCTCTCCGACGGGCCGATGCCGACCCACTACGAGCCCCAGGACTCACCGGTGACCAACCCGCTCTACGCGCGCCAGCGCAACCCCAGCCGCCGCGTGTTCTCCCATCCGAACAACCGCATGCACCCCGACGCCGAGACGCCGGGCGCCGACGTGTTCCCGTTCGCCATGACCACCTACCGGCTCACCGAGCACTTCACCGCCGGCGGCATGACCCGCTGGACCCCGTATCTCGCCGAGCTGCAGCCCGAGCTCTTCTGCGAGGTCTCGCCCGAGCTCGCCCGGGAGCGGGGACTCGCGCACGCGGATTGGGCGACGGTCGTCACCGCGCGCGGCGCGATCGAGGCGCGGGTGATGGTGACCGCCCGGATGACCCCGCTGCGCCACGGCGAGCGGGTGATCCACACGATCGGCATGCCCTACCACTGGGGACCCAACGGCTACGCCACCGGCGACTCGGTGAACGAGCTGACGGCGATGGTCGTCGACCCCAACTCCCACATCCAGGAGGTGAAGGCGCTCAGCGCCGACATCCAGCCCGGACGGCGGCCGCGCGGGCCCGCTCGCCAGGAACTCGTCGAGGCCTACCGCCGCCGGGCCGGGATCGCCGAGGCGACCGGGCTCACCGACACCGAGACGGGGATCACGACGTGAGCACGTCCTCGGAATGGCACGAGGTGTCACTCGTGCCGCGGACCGGCACCGACCCGGCGACCGATACCGGCTACGTCGACCATCCGCCGCGGATGGGGTTCTTCACCGACACCTCGGTGTGCATCGGCTGCAAGGCGTGTGAGGTGGCGTGCAAGGAGTGGAACGAGGTGCCCGAGGACGGTCTCGACTGGACCGGCAACTCACACGACAACACCGGCGGGCTGAGCGCCGACACCTGGCGACACGTGGCGTTCATCGAGCAGACGCTGCCCGGGGACCCCGATCCCGTTCACCCGCCCCCCACCGCCACGCTGGACGACCTCATCGGGGGTGCCCCGTCGGCGAGCGCCGGGGGTCCGGGGCTGGGGAACTTCACCCGCGGCGATGACACCTTCCGCTGGCTCATGTCCTCCGACGTCTGCAAGCACTGCACCCACTCGGCGTGTCTGGACGTCTGCCCGACGGGAGCGATCTTCCGCACCGAGTTCGGCACCGTCGTCGTCCAGCCCGACATCTGCAACGGCTGTGGGTACTGCGTGCCCGCGTGTCCCTACGGCGTCCTGGACAAGCGTCCCGACGACGGGCGGATCTTCAAGTGCACCCTCTGCTACGACCGCCTGCAGGTCGGCCAGGAGCCCGCCTGCGCGAAGGCGTGCCCGACGGACTCGATCCAGTTCGGTGAGCTCTCAGAGCTCCGTGTCCGGGCCGACGATCGGGTCGTCGAGCTGCAGGCGGCGGGCGTGTCCAGCGCCCGCCTCTACGGCGAGGACCCCGACGACGGGGTCGGCGGCGACGGCGCGTTCTTCCTGCTCCTCGACGAGCCCGAGGTCTACGGCCTGCCGCCCGATCCGATCGTCACCACCCGCGATCTCCCGGCCATGTGGCGCCGGGTCGGGGTCGCGGCCGTCGGCCTCCTCACCGTCGGGGCCGCGGCGTTCGCGGCCTCGGGGCCGGGACCCGGCCGCAGCTGAGCGACGGCGATGGCCAAGCAGCGCCGGGGCGAGCCCGAGTTCACCTCCTACTACGGAAAGCCGATCATCAACCCACCGGTGTGGGCGGAGACCGACATCGGCGGCTATCTGTTCCTCGGCGGCCTCGCGGGGTCATCGTCGATCATCGCCGCCGGCGGCTCGCTCACCGGCCGGCCGGTGATGGCGCGCTGGTCGCGGGTCGGCGCCTCGGCCGCGATCTCCGCGTCGCTGCTCGCGCTCGTGCACGACCTCGGGCGCCCGGCCCGGTTTCTCAACATGCTGCGGGTGGTGAAGGTGAGCTCGCCGATGAGCGTCGGCGTGTGGATTCTCGTCGCCTACGCACCGCTCACGTTCGCCGCGACCGGCGCCGAGTTCATCGACGACGAGCGGCTTCCGGCGGCCCTGCGCGCCGGGGCGGAGGTGGCCGGAGTCGGGGCGGGGGTGCTGGGGGCGGCGGTCGCCTCCTACACGGCGGCGCTGATCGCCGACACCGCGGTGCCCGCCTGGCACGGAGGCTTCCGCGAGCTCCCGTTCCTGTTCGTCGGCTCGGCGGCGGCCGCCGGTTCGGGCCTCGCGCTGCTGTGCGCGCCGGTCTCGGAGACCGCGCCGGTGCGTCGGCTCGCGGTCGCCGGCGCGGCGGTGGAGCTGATCGCCGAGCAGCTGATGCAGCGGCGCCTCGGCATGGTCGCCGAGACCCTGGAAACCGGTCGGGCGGGGCGCAAGATCCGGGCCGCCAAGGCGCTCACCCTCGCGGGCGGCATCGGGGCGGCGGGGTTCGCCGGACGCTCCCGGGGGGCGGGGGCCGCCGTCGGGGCGGCGCTGCTGGCGGGCTCGCTGTGCACCCGGCTGGGCATCTTCGAGGCCGGCATGGCCTCCGCGGAGGACCCCAAGTACACGGTGATCCCCCAGCGCGAGCGCCTAGCCGCCCGCCAGGCGGGGTAGAGACCTCGGCATGGCTCACTACCGCACCACCGTCCCCGCCCCGCACACCCCGGATGAGGTCTTCGCCTACCTCGCCGACTTCCGGAGCGTCTCGCAGTGGGATCCGTCGATCGTCGACGCGACCCTCATCTCCGACGGCGAGCCGATCGCGGTCGGAGCCCGCTTCCGCGTGACGACCAAGACGCGGTTCTCGCAGATCATCCTCACCTACACGACGACCGCGGTCGACCGGCCGCGTGAGATCACGCTGCGCGGGGAGAACGACTCGATGGTCTCCGTCGACACGATCGCGATCACCCCCGACGGGACCACCGGCTCGACGGTCACCTACGACGCCGTGATCACGCTCAAGGGCGCCCGGCGACTCGCCGATCCCCTGCTGCAGCTCGCCTTCCAGCGCCTCGGTGACAAGGCCCGGGACGGACTGCGCTCACGGCTCGCCGCCGACCGACTCTGAGCGGGTTGGGTGGCCACACGGCACCCCGGGCGCTCGGAGTGCGGGTTCACCCGAGCGACTCTCCTCGGATCTCACGCCGCGGGCGCATCGCCTGAGGGTCGCCAGAACCCGGCGTGGACCTCACGTGCCGCCGGCAGGTCAAACGGCCCGAGGACGGAGATCGTGCGACTGCCCGCACCGAGCACCTCCCGGCACGGCAGCGCGAGGGTCGGGTTCTGGGGATCGTCGCCGGTGAGCTCGTGCAGGGCGGTCTCCGCCAGCGCGTAGACGACCGCGCCGATGCCCGACCAGTAGATCGCGCCGGCGCACATCGCACACGGCTCGGTGCTCGTGTAGAGGATCGCGTCGGCGAGTTGCTCCGGCGAGTAGGCGGCGGTCGCCCGGCGCACGAGGTTGGTCTCGGCATGACCGGTGACGTCGCGGTCGCTGACCACCGTGTTCTCGGCGCGCAGCAGGACCTGACCCTCGGCGTCGGCGAGCAGCGCGCCGAAGGGATGGTTTCCGTGGTCACGGGCGTCACGGGCGATCGCGACCGCCTGCGCGAGCAAGGGTTCATGGGACATCACGCCCAGACTGTAGGCCCGGTCGTGGCCAACCTCAGCGCGTAGAGGGTGGCGGCCACCGCGGTCGCCAGATTGAGCGACGAGACCCCCGGGGACATCGGCAGCGCGACCCGGCGATCGGCGAGCGCCAGCAGCTCATCGCTGAGCCCGTCGCGCTCGGTCCCGAACGCGAGCAGCGCCGACGCGGGGAACCGCACCGGATCCAGCGGCTCACCGGCGGGATCCAGCGCGACCAGCTCACGACCCCGGGTGCGCACCGCGCGCAGGTGATGGACGGGCAGCGCGAAGTGCAGGCCGGCGCTGCCGCGCAGCGCGTCCGGATGCCAGGGATCCTGGCGTCCGGTGCTCATCACGCCCGCGATCCCGACGGCGGCCGCCACCCGGATCACCGCCCCCAGGTTGCCCAGGTGCCTCGGGTCCTCGAGCAGCACGACGTGACCGGGTCCGTCCAGCACGGCGTTCGCATCGCGCTGCACCGGGCGCCGGGCGACGGCGACGATCTGGCCCCGCGCGACCACCTGCTTGAGCGCGCCGAGCTCGACCACCTCGACCGGGATCTGCAGGTCGGGCGCGAAGCGCCGGCGCAGTCCCTCGATCTCAGACGCGTCCGCGGTCCACGCCCCGAGGATCTCGCCGCCGAAGCGGATCGCGTGGCGGACCGCGTGAAAGCCCTCCAGAACGACCAGGCCCGGGGTTCGTCGCGCCCGGCTGATCTCGGTGAGCTCCATCTCGGAGCAGATGATCGCTCACCGCGGCGCCTAGGATGACTGGGCGTGTCAGCGCCACCCTCATGCGACCAGCGGACGAGCGCCCGCCGGACGGCGCCCCGCGACGCATCCGCCGGGCGCATCTGATGGGCGATCACCTCATCGTCCTGCACTCCGCGGCGCGCGCCTGCGCGGGCTACAGCCGCCACGATGCGCCCTCGATCCTGCTGGACGGCTCCTCGATGGCGCGGGACACCGAGCACGGTCAGGTGGTCACCGCGCAGCTGACGCGCCGGCACGGAACGCTTGAGGAGGCGATCGCCGCGGCGGCGTTCGCGCTCGGTGCCGCCGGGTTGTCCAAGGGCATCCGCCGCCAGGCCCGCGCGGCGTGTGAGGACTACTTCTACGGTCGGCTGGGGCTGACCGCCGACCACGAGCTGAACCGACGTGAAGCGCTCCCCGAATCGCTGGAGCTGATGCCGGATCCGATGTACCGGGCTCTGGAGGACGTCGTCGGGCTCGTCGTCGACGGCGACTACGAGGACCTGCGCGCGCTGTCGGGCGACCGGCTCCGGCTCGAGGACCTGCGCCGACGCGTCGAGGATGACTGTCCCGAGTCCCTGGTGCTCGCGCCGCGTGAGATCTATCGCGTCGAGGCGATCACGAAGTCCGACGATCCGGAGCTCCCCGGCTGGGCCTACTTCCTCGACCTGTGGACCGAGACCGGCCCGGCGCGCCTGCACATCGAGGGCGAGCTCGAGGAGTCGGGCGACCGCTTCCAGGCGACGCTCACCGACATCCTGCCCTGAACCGCCGTGCGCCGCCGGGTGCCCGCAGGCGGCCTCGCCCGTTAAACGCGGAAAGCCCACCCGTGGGTGGACTCTCGGCCGTCAGAAGATCAGGCTGCTTACGCGGGAAGGGGACGTTCAGGAGAAGGTCTCGCCCTCGGGTTGCCTTCGCTGTCTGACCTCTCGATCGTAGCGCAATGCGATGCGGCCCGCTCACCTCGCCGGTCGCGTGAACACGTCGGCACCGAAGGTGCTCGACACCGTCGCGGCATCGCCCAGGCGCGGCAGGCCGAGCAGCGACTCCCAGCTGGCCAGCGACGAGTAGTGGTTGTAGGGGGTGGTCGTCACCGTCCCCGGCTTGATGAACGGTGACAGCAGGACGGCGCCGACCTTTCCCCCGCCGAGGCCGGTGATCCCCGGCAGTGGCGACGACGGTCCGGGCGCCTCGCCGCAGCAGGCGCTCGAGTCCGACTGGGGGCCATCGGACTCGTCGAAGGTGATCTCGATGAGCCCGCCCTGGCGGTAGGCGGCCGAGTGGGTGATCCTCGGCACCCAGGTGCTCAGGAAGCTGTCGATGTCGGCCAGCGCGGAGGCGCCCCCGGTCTGGTTCTGGCACGGATAGTCGTGCCCGTCCGCACACAGGTTCGGGGTGATGAACGAGAACGTCGGAGTGGTCGCGGCGCTCTTCAGATCGGTGGCGAGACCCGTCTCGCCCGTCAGTGCGGCCGCGGGCATCGCTCCCGACGTCGTGCCCAGCGCGACGACGTGCTGGTCGCAGTAGGTCTGGTCATCGATCACCGAGTGGAAGTAGACGAACGGGTCATGCCGGGTCGCGTAGCCGTCGCCGGCCTCCGCGGTCTGGGTCTGATCCTGAGCGTTGATCGCCGGATGCCCGCAGGCGGCGGTCTCCCGGTTGGGATCGTTGCCCATGTCCTGCTCATAGGCCTTCCAGCTGCGACCCCGGGTGCTCAGCTGGGTGCCGATGTTCTGGACCCCCGCCGGGTAGACGCAACCGGTCCCCGTCTCGACGCCACCGGTGAGGCTGCCGGCCCCGACGAAGTCGTCGAAGACCTGGCAGTCGGCCTGATTCTGGGGGTTGGGCGGCTGGCCGGAGACGAGCGAGATGTAGTTGTCGTTGCTCTCGTGGCCGGTCCCGTAGTAGTCCTCCAGCAACGCCCCCTGCGCGGGGAGGGTGCGGGCGAGGTAAGGATCGGCGGACGGATTCCCGAAGGTGGAGGCGTAGTCCTCGTTCTCCAGCATGATCACGAACACGTGCTTGACGGCGGGCAGCCGGGTCGCCGACACCGTCGTCGCCGCGGCCGCCGGCGTCTGATCGCGACCCACGCCGAACGTGATCGCGACGACACCGAGGATGATCGCCGCCAGCAGCGGAGAGGCCCAGCGCCACCGGCGTCGCACCAGGCCGCTCATGCGACCGGTCCCGACGGGCCGGTGAGCGAGGGACCGGCGATCGTCGGCGGCTTGAGGAACGCCGCCTTCCTGACGTCGAGGAAGTCCATCACCGTGGCCGCGTTGGCGTCGCGGTAGGTGAGTGCCGGCAGATTCCACTTGGCCTCGATCGTGGCCAGCACCGAGGTGTGATCGTGGACGACGTTCGTCACCGCGTTGGGCTTGGCGTACGGCGAGACGACCACCGCCGGCACCCGGGGCCCGTACAGGTTGTAGGCCCCCGGGGTATCGCCGGGAGCCAACGTCGGCGGGATGGCGTCGGGCTCGATCGCCTTCGGGGGTGGCACGTGGTCGTAGTAACCGCCGTGCTCGTCATAGGTGTAGATGAGCAGCGTGCGCGGCCACGCGGGGGATGCGAGCACCGACTGGACGACGCCGTAGGCCCACGCCTCGCCGTAGTACATGTCCTGTGGATCCTCCTGATCGCCGCCGACGGTCTGCAGCCCGGCGGAGATCCCGGCCAGACCGGGCAGTGAGGCCAGAGGCGCGCCGATGTCGGAGACGACCCCGAACTCGGGGTCCACGAAGCTGACCGAGGGCAGCGTCCCCGCCGCGCAGTCGGCGTGAAACTGAGCCACCGGCGACAGGTTCGCGGGATATTTCTCGATCACCGTGGGGATGATCGCCGTCTGGGGGAGGTCGGTGAAGTAGTTGCGCCACGTGATCCCGTAGGCGTGCAGGCGGTCGAAGATCGTCCCGTTGGGCGGAGCGGCGTCCTGGAGGCTGGCGGTGTCGGTGGCGATGTCTCCGTAGGCGGTGGCGGCCATCAGGAAGCGACGGTTGGGATAGGTCTGACACGGCGTCGAGCAGAACCAGCGGTTGGCCACGGTGAACGTCTCGGCCAGCGAGTAGGCGAACGGCAGCACCGCGGGCGGGTAGTACGACATCGGCTGGCTGCTCTGGGACTGCCTGACGAACCCGTCCATCCGGCCGCCGTTGATCTGCTCGTGGGTCGCGTCCCAGGTCTGGGTCACATCCGGTCCCTGAGCGGTGGAGCTGAGCGGGAACGCGGTGACCTTGCCACCGGTCACCCCGGGGTTTGAGTTCGTCGCCACCCCGGCCCGGTTGAAGGTGAGCCCGTCGGCGCGCGGCTGACCGGCGCGCGCGAGCCCGCCGAGCAGGTTGTCGAAGGAGTGGTTCTCCATCATCACGACCACGATGTGATCGAACGGCATCGCCGCGTTGACGGTTCCCGCCGGATGGCCTGGAGACGGCAGGCTGTCGGGCGCGCGGATCGTCGCCGCCAGCGCCTCGGAGGCCGAGGCCAGCCCCCG
>CAZZWJ010000041.1:0-13876 GCA_964657875.1 uncultured Solirubrobacteraceae bacterium | reverse complement strand
CCGGCTTGGATCTGCGGGCAGGCCGGACCAGGTGAGCCGCAGCGGCGCACACCGTCCCAGGCCGGTGGGGGCTCAGGCGCATGGAACCGTCGCGCGCCGACCGGCGGGGCGGCGTAGGGAATCCCGAGAAACGCGCAGACGTCACCGCGAACCACACCCTCGACCCGTCCTGAGGTGGTCTTGACGGTGGGAGCCGACGACGCAGTCATCACGAAAGATCCAATCTCGAATTCAGCATTCTGAACCGGGCGGCCTGAGAATACCCGAACTTGAACTTATTATCGGTCTGACTGTCCGTATAACGAGTCGATTGGTAGCATGGGACGTCATGATCCAGGGTGGCGTTCCGCTCCTCCAAGATCGCCCGATCGCTCAGATCGGGGTACTGGTCCCGGACCTCGACCGCGCTCTGCAGGCGCATGCCCGCGTCGGCGAGCGCGACCGTTGGTTGGTGGTGGAGCCTGCCGCTGGCCCGCGGCGGGGCACCCACACCTATCGGGGTGCGCCGATGACCGCCTCCACGCGGTTGGCCTTCAGCCCGTCCACGCCGGAGATCGAGCTCGTCCAGCACGTCGCCGGTGACAGCATCTACTCGGAGTGGTTGGCCGCGCACGGCTTCGGGCTGCACCACATGGCCGTCGACGTCGAGGATCTGCGCACCGTCATCGACTCCATGACCAGCGCCGGGTTCGAGCTGCTCCAGGTCGGCCTGGGCTACGGTCCCAACGGTTCCGGTGGCCACGGTTACTTCGACACCGAGGACGCCCTCGGCTACATCCTGGAGGCGATCGAACCCGTCGCACCCTGAGGGGGGGACGGGCGGTCGACGTGGTCGGGCAGCTCGGCGAGTATCTGGGCGTAGACGGTCGCCTCCCCAGGGGCCAGTGACCGCGCAGCGATCGGCCGCGCACGGCCGTCCCGTGCCGATACACGAGAACAGGCCAGCTCGTCCGCCGTCTCAGGCGCGCGCAGGTAGATGAGCACGTCGGTCGCTGCGGCGGACAGCGCCTGCTGGGCTCGCTGCAACTCGTCGTAGCAGTCACAGCCGCGTCTGCGGAACACCTCACCGGCCCGGCACTCGCGGTGCACGATGGCGCGCAGCGGACCGCTCGGGATGAAGCCGGCTCGAGTAAGAGCCAGGTGGACGGTGCCCTCGGGCATCTCCCAGGCGTGACAGGCGAAGTCCCCGTGAGGGGTCGGCAGCCTGATCCGCGTCACGTGGGTGGCGGGGCGCTCCTGCATCCGATAGCGGATCAGCTCGTCGATCTCGATAATCGGCAATCCCTGCGAGAGCGCGAAGTCGGCAAGTTCCTCCCCGCGAGCCACCTCGCCGTTCTCGCACAGGATCGGGGCAAGTACACCGGCCGGCGACCGACCCGCCAGGCGCGCCAGATCAAGGGCGGCCTGCGCCGGGTCCTGCTGGGAGACGATCCGCATCCCACTCAGACGCAGCGGGAAGACGTGTCCAGGGGTGACGAATTGTCCCGGCATCGAGTCAGGGTCGGCGAGTGCCGCGATCGTGGCGGCCCGGTCTGCCGCTGAGGAACCCCGGTCGGCACTCGTCGCCAGGTCGACCGGCACCGTGGGCGCGGCCAGGTCGCCGGGGCGGGTCTCAGCTGACAGCGCCGGCAACGCCAGCGCGTCAGCACGCTCTGCCGTGAGCGCGACCGCCAGCACCCCCGAGGTATGGCGCAGGTAGAAGGCGAGCCGTGAGGGAGTCGCGGCGTCTGCCGCCATCACGAGATAGCCGGTCGCGGACTGCACCACGACTGCCAAAGCGCCGGCGCCGATTGCCGCAACGGCGACGGCCGCGGCGCTCCCGGGAGGTCGGGCGGCCCCGACGCGACGGTCGGTGCGCTTCACGGCCACGGGATCCTCACGTCCCAACCGACACGTCCGGCGAATCGGGATCGGTCCGGGTGGTCTCGCCGATCGGAGCCCACGACTTCCACATCGCCAGCTCGAAGATCTCCACCGAGACGGCGTCGAGCATCTGGGTGACGGTGAAGCAGACATCGCTGGCGGTGGGCAGACCGGCGCCGCCCGGGAACGCCGGCGGGGCCCCGGAGGTCATCCCCTGACCGGCGTAGGCCCGCACGGCGACAGCGTTGAGCCGCTGCACGAGCGCCGGATCGAGCGTCCGCGCCCAGTCGGGGTCGATCAGACGCCGCTCGATCAGCTCCAGCGACCGGGCGAGCTCCGCGTCGTCGCGGTCGGCAGCGGTCATCGGGTCACCAGCAACGCCAGCGGCTCCTGGAGCAGATCACGGATTCGCCCGAGGAACACGGCCGCGTCGGCGCCGTACAGGATCCGATGGTCGCTGGACATGGTCAGGGTCATCGTGGTGCGCACGGCCAACTCACCATCGCGCACCACCGGCCGGGGAGCGAGCTCGCCGACGGCGAGGATCGCCGCCTGAGGGGGATTGATCACCGCGGTGAAATCCCGTACGCCGTACATGCCGAGGTTGGACACCGTGAAGGTCGCGCCGTCAAGCTCCGCGGGGGTGATCTCGCCGTTGCGGACCCGCGTGGCCAGCCGGCGGGTCTCCAGGGCGATCTCGGTCAACGGACGGAGATCGGCGTCGTGGACCACCGGAACGATCAGGGCTCCCTCGGCCGCCACCGCCACCCCGACGTTGACGTGCGCGGCCAGGTGCCAGGCGTCATCGTGAAACGCGCCGTTGGCGCGCGGATGCTCCCGCAGTGCGAGCGCGCACGCCTTGACGATGAGATCGTTGTAGGACGGCGGCCGGTCGTCCGACAGCCTGCCGATCCGGCCCCGCAGCTCGCCCGCCGCTTCCATGTCGACGTCCATCGTGACCTGGAAGTCCGGGACACGGCGGTGCCCGTCGGCCATTCGCCGCGCGATCAGCGACTGCTGACGCGAGAGGGGCTGGACGGTCACGTTGCCCGAGACGGGCGGCGGCGTCGGGGCGTTCGCGGGTGCTGGCTCGACGGTGGCGGGGGCGACAGCAGCCGCCGCGGATCCTGATCTGGCGGGGTCAGGCGCGACGGTGGCGAGCGCGGCGAGCACGTCGCGCTTGGTGATGCGGCCGTTGACGCCCGTACCCGCGACCGAAGCCAGGGGCACGCCGGACTCACTCGCAATCCGGCGGGCGAGGGGCGAGGCCGGCACGCGCCCGACGCGCGCCGGGGCGTCCGCCGGGTCGCCGATGCGGCCGATCAGCGCGCCCAACGCTACCGTCTCGCCGGCGTCGCGAATGATCTCGAGGATGCCATCGTGCTCGGCCTCGTAGGTCACGATCGCCTTGTCGGTCTCGATCTCCACCAGCTCGCCACCTTCGCGCACCGTGTCGCCCGCGCGTTTGACCCACGCGACGATCGTGCCCTCCTCCATCGAATCCGACAGACGGGGCATGACCACGTCAGGCACCGGCGCTCACCCCCAGTCGAGCCCTGACGCTGGCCGCGATCGACTCCGGGCCGGGCAGGAACGGATCCTCGAGGGTCGGGCTGTAGGGGACCGGCAGCTCGGCCGTGGTCAGCGTCCACACGTCGTCGATGTCGTGGAGTCCCTCCTCGGCGAGCGCGCCGAGGAGGCCGGTGGCCCACCCACCCAGCCGCGGCCCCTCCTCGACGGCGAGCAGGCGGTTGGTGCGAGCCAGTGACGCGGTCACGGTCTCGGTGTCGAGCGGTCGCAGCGAACGCAGGTCGATCACCTCGGCGTCAATGCCCTCGCGTCCGAGCAGGTCAGCGGCACTGAGTGCGTCGGTCACCCCCCGCGAGGAGGCGACGATCGTCACCTCGGTGCCCGGCCGGACGATGACGGCCCGCCCGAGCTCCGGCAACCCCGCCTCGTCGGCGGCCGGCGTCTTGACCGAATACAGCCGCTTGTGCTCCAGGAAGATGACCGGGTTGTCGTCCCGGATCGCCGCCTTGAGCAGGCCCTTGGCGCTCACCGGGTCGGCCGGAGCGACGATCTTCAGCCCGGGGACGTTGTGAAACCAGGTGCCGGGCGACTGCGAGTGGATCGCTCCGAAGCGACCGCCCGCACCGACCGCGGTCCGTACGACGAGCGGGACGCTCGCCTGCTGGTTTGAGAGGTACCAGAACTTGGCCGCCTGGTTGACGAGACTGTCCATCGCCAGCGCCATGAAATCGCCGAACATGATCTCGTAGACCGGACGCAGCCCCGACACGGCAGAGCCGAACGCCGCTCCCGAGAGCGCCAGCTCGGAGATCGGGGTGTCGAACACCCGCGCCTCGCCGAACTCCTCATACAGCCCGGGCGTGGCCTTGAACACGCCGCCGGGGATGGCCACGTCCTCGCCGAAGAAGATGACCCGTTCGTCGCGGCGCATCTCCTCGGCGATCGCGTCACGGATCGCGGTGCGGAACTCGAGCTCGCTCACGGCGCGTACTCCGTCGCGGCATCACTCGCCGGATCTGGGAAGGGACTGGCGCGTGCGAACGCGACCCCCTCCTCGACGGCCGCGCGCGCCGCCGCCTCGAGGTCGTCGACGGCGGCTTCGGACAGCCCGCCCTCCAGCAGCCGAGCGCGTGATCTCAACAGCGGGTCGCGCCGCTTCCAGCTCTCGATCTCCTCAGGGGTGCGATAGGCACCGGGATCGGACTTGGAATGGCCGTAATGGCGATAGGTCAGGCACTCGAGGAACTGGGGCTCGTGATCGTGGCGAGCCGCCGATACCGCGGACATCGCGGTGTTGGCGACCGTCTCGACGTCGTTGCCGTCGAGACGCGCCGTGGCAATGCCGTAGGCGGCCACCCGCGCCGAGATGTCTTGGCCGGCAGTGACGTTCGCCCACGGAGTGAACTCGCCGTAGAGGTTGTTCTCGCACACGAACACCAGCGGCAGCCGGTGCACCTTGGCGAAGTTCAGGCACTCATGGAGATATCCATGGTTGGTCGCCCCCTCGCCGAAGAACGCGAAGGCCACCCCGCCCGAGCCCTTGATCGCCAGCGCCGCGCCCACGGCCGCTGCCGCACTGCCTCCGATGATCCCGAAGCAGCCCACGAGCCCGTGCGCGAGGTCGACGACGTTCATCGAGCCCGCGCGGCCGCCGCAGACGCCTTCCGCGCGACCGAGCATCTCGGCCGCCAACGGGCCCAGGCCAGTGCCGGCGGCGAGCGCGTGGCCGTGGCCACGGTAGGTGCCGGCGATGAGATCTCCGGGGAGCCGGGCCTGACAGATCCCCACCGGCACCGCCTCCTGACCGGCGGACAGATGAGTCGTCCCGTGGACCTCGCCGCGCTGAAACAGCCGATGCAGCGACTCCTCGAACAGCCGGATCTCCCACATCCTCTGATACGCGACCGGCAGCCACTCGGCCGTGGGTGCGAGGGACGTAGGCGCGGTTGCGATCTCGGCCATCCTCAGAACTCCCGGAGGTTCTCGCGCAGTGTGTCGTGGACGTACTCGGTCCGCACCGCTCCTCGGCCCTGCAGAGCGGGCACCAGACCGTCGGTGATCTCCGCGACCACGCGGCGGCTGAGCTGCTCGTTCTTGATCAGGAAGCCGTCACCGCCGACCTCCTGCATCGCCTCCTGCATCAGTCCGGCGACGTGATCGGGCGTGCCCACCAGCGGGAGCTCCCAGGCGGCGCTGCCGCGGGCGACCGCAGCTTCCCGCAAGGTCTTGCCGGCGTTGCGCTCGACGAAGCTGACCAGCGTCTGCTGGGTCCCGTTGGTGCGCAGCGGCTCCGGATCCAGCGGCTCGTCGAGCGGCAACGGCGAGAAGTCGATGCTGATCATCTTGCCGATGTAGGCCAGCGTCAGCTCGACGTTCTCGCGGGCCCAGGCCAGGTTCTGTCGATACTTCTCCTCGGCCTCGCGCTCGGAGTCGCCGACGATCGGCTGGACGAGGTACAGCACCTTGATCTCGTCGGGGTCACGACCCAGTCCGGCGGCGACGTCGCGCACCGACTCCCGGAAGCGCTTCATCTCCTCCAGGCTCGTCGCCTGGCCGATGATCGTGTCGGCGTACTGCGCGGCGTAGGCCTGCCCGCGCGGCGAGGAGCCCGCCTGGGCGATCACCGGTCGTCCCTGCGGCGAGGGCCCGCTGTTCAACGGACCGCGGGTCGAGTACCACTGACCGTGGAAGTCGGCGTGGCGGACCTTGGTGGGGTCGATGAAGGTCCCGGTGGCGGTGTCGGCGATCACCGCGTCGGGCTCCCAGCTGTCAAACAGGGCCGCGACGGCCTCGGTGTACTCGCTGGCCATCTCGTAACGGTGGTCGTGATCGGCCAGGCCGTCCTGGCCGAAGTTCCGCGAGGCCTGATCGGAGGAGCCGGTCACCATGTTCCAGCCGGCCCGACCGCCGGAGAGCAGATCGAGCGTCCCGATCTGGCGAGCCACCGCGTAGGGGTGGTGGGCGAACGTCGACACCGTGGGCACGATGCCGATGTGCGAGGTGTGCTCGGCCAGCAGCGGGGCGATCAACATCGGATCCAGTCGCGGCACCGACAACGCTCCGCGCAGGTAGATGTCCATGTCGCTGCCGTAGGCGTCCGGAACGTAGACGTTGTCCTCGAGCAGGACATAGTCAAAACAGGCCCGTTCGATCGCCTTGGCCACGTCGATGTAGATGTCGGCGCTCGCCCAGTCACGGCCGATCGACCCCGACCACGGCTTGTTCCAACCCTGCACCGTCGAGTTGTGCAGGAACCAGCCGAGATGAAACCGCTGCTGAGTCATGGTCGATCGTCCTCATATCGGGGTCGGGGTCGGGGTCGATACGCGCTCATCGAGGGGCCGTCCCGGGCTCGGGGATGAAGCGCACCCGCCGGGGGTGCGGTGCCGTGGCCGCCAGCGCCTCGGCCAACTCGCCGTCGTCGCGCAGGCGCCGCTTGGGCAACTCCCGGCGCCACAGGTCGACCTCCAGCTCGTCGCCGGCGAACGGGAAATGGTCGAGCGCGAGCACGCCGGGCGCGACCGCGCGCACCCTCAGCGTCGACATCGTGCCGTCGGCGCCGACGATCCGCTGGATCGTCTGGGACTCCCCGTCGCCGCGCATGCAGAGGTGCAGCGAGAGCCGGTCGACGACCTGCAGGAGGTCGTAGTCGTGCTGGACCTCGGCAGGGTCGGCGCCGCTGGCGTGGATCCGGGCGGCTCGCTGGGGTGCGTAGTGCGCGAGGAAGCGCGCCGCGTCGTCACGGTGGGCGGCTGGGACCGGGTGCATCGTCCACCCCAGGTCCTCGCCGTAGAGCCCGCAGGCGTGCATGCTCGTGAGCAGCCCGGCGTAGGGGTCGACGTCGTCGAGGGTCGCGATGACGCCGCGGTAGAAGTCCATCTGATATCCGGCCTCCACCTTGAGGAAGCTCATCGGGACCCCGTCCTCGTCGACGCGTGCCATGCGCTCCCAGGCCAGCCACCCGTCGTCGTGGTGCGCACAGGCGCGGATCACCGATTCCCGACGCCGGGGGGCCGCGAAGCCGTCGCTCCCGCCCCACGCCCCGGCCAGCTCGCCGGCCAGCGCAGCGTGGTCGGGTTGCATGACCACCTGCCAGGCGCTCCCGTCGTCGCGCACGATCATCCGCCGAAGCTGATGTTGACGTTCTTGTGCTGGGTGTAGGAGCGAATCTCCTCAAGGTCGGCCTCGCGGCCCAGCCCGCTGTTCTTGACTCCCCCGAACAGGGCTCCGGGGAAATGCGTGGCGGTGTCGTTGATCCAGACGTAGCCCGCCTGCACGTCACGCGCGAAGGCGTGCGCGGTGCGCAGCGACTGGGTGAAGGCGCCGGCGGTGAGTCCGAGCGCGACGCCGTTGGCGATCCGGATCGCATCGTCGTAGTCGCGGTAGGTGATCACCGACAGAATCGGGCCGAACACCTCGGTCTGCGCCAACCGGGAGGTCGGGTCGACCCGGTCGACGAGCGCCGGGGCGATGAACAGGCCGTCGGCCAGTGCGCCGTCGGTCACAGGGGTTCCCCCGGTCCGCAGCACGCCGCCGTCCTCCACGCCGATGCGCACGTACTCCAGCACCTTCTCGTACTGCTGGCGGTTGACGATCGCGCCGGTGCGAGCTTTCGGATCGTCGGGGAGGCCGGGGGTCAGCTCCGTGATCCGCGGCTGCAGCGCGGCCACGAAGTCGTCGTGCTCGTCCTCGGAGACGAGCAGCCGCGAGGTGGAGCTGCATGACTGGCCCTGCCAGGTGAATCCCATCCCCCTGACCACGCCCTCCAGAGCCGCCTCACGGTCGGCGTCGGGGAAGATGACGACCGGATTCTTGCCGCCGGTCTCCATCGTGATCGTCTTGATCGCGACGCCGGCCGCCCGGGCCTGGATGGCGCGTCCCGTGGTGGCGTCGCCGATGAACGAGATGCGCCGGATCTCCGGATGGGCGACGATCGCGTCGCCGGCTTCGCGCCCCAGTCCGGTGATGACGGATACGACTCCGGGGCCGAAGATCTCGTTGAGATCGTCGGCGAGCGCCAGCGCGCTCAGCGACGTGTGCTCGGATGGCTTCATCAGAACCGCGTTTCCGGCGAGCACGGGGGCGGCCAGCTTGGAGGCGAGGAACAGCAGCGGATGGTTGAACGGGATGATCCGCGCCGCGATGCCGAATGGCTCGTTGATCGTGTAGTTGACCCGGTCGGCGCCCGTCGACAGCGTCTCGCCGCGCAGCTGCAGGGCGATCCCGGCGTAATGACGCAGGCGCCGCGCGGCCGCGGCCACGTCCTTGCGCATCTCGCTGAGCAGCGAGCCGTTGTCGATCGTGTCCAGCCGCGCGAGCTCATCGGCGCGCGCGTCGATCACGTCGGCCAACGTGGTCAGCCGCTGCGCGCGCTGGGCCAGCGACAACCGCCGCCACTGCGGCAGGGCGCGCTCGGCGCCCTCGACGGCGAGCTGCACGTCGGCGGCGGCGCAGCGCGGGATCCGGGCGATGAGCTCGCCCGTCGCCGGGTTGAAGGTGTCCAGGCGCTCGCCGCTGATCGCAGACCGGCGGGCGCCATCGATCAGCGCCAACGGCTCTCCGTATCGCAGGTGCGCCCGATCGGCGACGGTCATACGGCAAGCTCCTGGGCCCACTTGGCCCGATAGAAGTTCCAGGCGCTCGTGAAGCCCTCGGCGTCCGGGGGCGTCGTGCGCCGATGCGCGACGAGCTCGGGCGGCAGGGGATGGGCGACACCCGCGGCCATCGCCTGCAGCTGAAAGCGGGCGGCGTCGTTCAGGTCCAGGGTGACCACGACCGCCTGCCCGACACTCGCCCCCACGCACACCACCCCATGGCCCATCAGGGTCACCGCACGGCCGTCGCTGAGCGCGGACGCAACCTCGCGCCCGTGGTCGCGGGTCTCGATCTGGCGCGGGTCGGGGAACAGCGGAACCTCGGGAGAGAAGATCGAGGCCCGCCAGGTGACCGGCAGAACCGGCGTGCGCGTGATCGAGAGGGCCACCGGAGCCCAGGGATGGCAGTGCACGACACTCCCCACGTCGGGCCGGGCGCGCAGCACCTCGGTGTGGATGGGGAACTCGCCCGGCGGGTCGAAGTCGCCCTGGACCACCCGGCCGTCGAGGTCGACGACGATCAGGTCCTCGGCCCGTGTCTGGGCCAGCGTGCGCTCGCGGTCGTGAACGTGGCCCATCATCACGATCAGCTCGGTGCCCGGCACGCGGGCGCTGATGTGCCCGAACGCCTTCTCGAACATCCCCTCGCCGTCGAGCACCCGCAGGCCCTCCAGCAGCTCGCGGCGGGTCTCGGCGATGGCCGACGTGGTGAGCGTCATCCGGGAATCACCTCGCCGTCGGGTCCCAGTTCATAGAGCTCGAGCACGAGGCCGCCGACCGACTGCGTGTCGAAGTAGGCGAAGCTTCCGCCGTCCGACAGCTCGCCGTAGGAGATGACGTCGGTCTCACGACGGTCTCTCATCCAGGCGATGTCACGCTCCAGATCGTCGGTGTAGGCGCACAGGTGCACCACCCCCTCGCCGTGGCGCTCCAGGAACTCGCGCTGGATCGAGGGACCGGCGACCGGCTGGATGAGCTCGAGCTCGAGCTCCCCCAACTGCGCGATCGCGCCGATCAACCGGGTGTCGGGGGATTCGATTCCCCGGATCAGGCGACGGGTCGTGTGTCCGGAGGGGCCGTCGCGGAACGGACCGATGCCGAGTGACTCATAGAAGGCGATCGCCCGCTGCAGATCGGCGACGACCACGCAGATCTGATACGCGCGCGTCCACGGCGGACCATCCCGCGTGACCGAGGACGCGGTCATCGTAGGCCCAGGATCAGTCGCGGCATGTCCGTGGTCATGAGGCGCACGTCTGCCTCCGGGACGCCGACCGAGCACAACTGGGTGAGGAAGCTCTGAAAGGCGATGTGCGGAGGGGCCTGGTAGTCCTGGCCGCTGTCGGAGGAGATGATCACCTTGTCGGCGCCGATATCGGCGATCAGGTCCCGCGCCATGTCAAGCGTCATCCCACCGCCGTGGTTGCGAAACAACCACCGCTCCAGGGTGCCGGCTGCCGACTGACCGATCTCGGCCAGCGCGCCGAGCGCCACCATCTCCTTGACGAAGTCGGCCTTCTGATCGAGGAAGAAGACGTGGGTGAGCACGACCCGCACACCGGCGGCGACGCAGGCCTCGACGATCTTCCGGGCCTCCGGATCGGAGAGGTGGGCGGTGGCGATGGTGGCGTCGTACTCCCGGGCCTGGCCGATCACCTCATGAAACTCGGGGATCAGCTCCCCCACGTCGTCGAGGACGGTGAGCCCCGGGCGCAGCCCCAGCTTGGGGTTCATCGTCAGGTTGGGAATCCCGTAGGTGCCGGCGCCGACGTGGTCGACGTGATGCTTGGCGTGCAGCGTGGGCGCCCAGATGATCCGCGCGCCCTGGTCCAGCGCCGCACCGACCGCGTAGGGGTTGATGCCGCCCACGAACTGGTTGAGGGTGATCGAGCCCCAGACGTCGATGCCCGGGACCGCCTTGCGCGTGAAGTACGCGCGGGTCGTGGTCGACTCGTGGTGGGCTTTGAACACGAGGCCGGCCATGCCCGCCTCCCGTGCCCGGCGAGCGAAGTCGACCGCGTCGCCCGAGCGCATGAAGAGCTCCGGACCGGCGTGCAGGTGGGTGTCGATGGTGTGGGTGAGATCGAACAAGGCCTGACTCCTTGCGGATGACTACGCGTTGACCGCGACCGGCGGCGCCGGCGGCGTGCTCCATCGCTGAGCGCGCTCGTCGATCGCCCCCAGTCGCCGGTTGAGACGTTGGCGGGGCAGATGCTTGAGAAACCAGGAGCGGGCGCCCTCACCGGCGGGCCAGCGCGAGCTGAGCTTCTCGTAGCGCATCGACCAGTCCTGGGTGAGATCGGTGACCGGACGGGCCGTACGCTCCCAGGCGCGCAGCGCATCCGGGATGGTGGCCCGGGTGGCGCGCTCCAGCTCCTCGACCATCGCTCGCGCGTTGGACACCGACAGCCCGACGCCCTGACCGAGGGTTGGGGGCAGGGCATGCAGCGCGTCGCCGATCGGGGCCACCCGGCCCACCGACCAGGTGGCGCACCGGACGTAGGGGTAGAGGTGGCGGATCGCCTGACCCTGGTCCAGGCGCTCCACGAACTCCCGGGGGAGAAACGGATAGGCCTCGCCCCAGTAGGCGGCATCGACCGGGGCGATCGCACTGGCCCGCGGGTCGGCCTGCTCGCAGCCGAAGTACACGTAGGTGCGATCGGCGGAGACGGGGCAGATGCCCAGTCGGTTGCTCGCGCTCCAGATCTCGGTGAAGGTGTTCTGGGCGTCGTAGTCGCCGCGCGGGATCACCGTGCGCGTGCAGCCGGTCGCCAGCGTGCGCTTGATCACGGGAATCGACAATCCGTCACGGACGGCGGAGTGAAAGCCGTCGGCGGCGATCACGAGGTCGGCGCGGCGCTCCTCGCCGTCGGCGAGCATCAGACGCCCGTCGGGATGGGCGCGCAGGGCGGGGGAGCCGGTGCGCACCTGCACCCCTGCCGCGTGAGCCGCGCCGTTGACGGCGTTGATGACCGCCGCCCGCAGCGGGTTGTACATCCGCGTGACCGCGCCCAGCTCCTTGTCCATGAGCAGCTCGCCGTGGGCGCCCATCAGCCGCGATCGGGTGAAGCGGGTCGCGCCGGCGGTGATCTCCTCGAGGATCCCGAGCTCCTCGAAGACGACCGCGCTTGAGTTATGGATGACCAGGCCCGAGCCGACCTCGCGGATGGCGTCATCGCGCTCGTGGACCGTCGCCCGCCAGCCCCGCCGGGCGAGCAGGGTCGCGAGCGTGAGACCGGCGATCCCGCCCCCCGCGATCTCGACGACCAGTTCGTCTGACATCCGCCGCTCAGCTCCCGTGCGGTCTCAGCTGCGGGGTGAACCCGAACAGACGCGCGGCGTTGAGCCCGAGGATGTTGCGACGTGCCTGATCGGTGAGGAACGGGAGGTCCCAGATCACGCTGGGCACGTCGAAATCCCAGTGCGGGTAGTCCGACGAGTACAGCAGCTGCGTCTCCGCGTTGATCATCTCAAACGTCTTCTGGAGGATCGACAGGTCGCGCGGGCGCTCCATCGGCTGGGAGGTGAAGTACATCTCGCGGATGTACTCAGAGGGCGGCCGGGTGAGCAGCGGCGTCTCCGACGAGCGCATCGTCCACTCGTGATCGAGACGCTGCATGAGGAACGGCAACCAGGCCAGGCCGCTCTCGATCCAGATCACGTCGAGGCCCGGGAAGCGCTCGGGCAGACCGTTGACCACCCAGTTGGTGAGGTGGATCATGTTGTTGAAGGTGAAGCCCAGGGCGTGGATCGAGATGAACTTGTTCAGTGACTCCATGGCCTGCTCGTGCCGGTTGTAGGCGGCGTGGAATCCGAGCGGCAGCCCGCGCTCCTGCAGGGCCGCGTACAGCGGGATGTAGGCGTTGTCGTGAACGGCCCGGTAGCGGCTGGAGGTCACCATGAAGCCGATCACGCCGGGCCGGTCGGCGAATTCCTCCACGAGGGCCAGGGACGCCTCGGGATCGTTGAACGGCAGGTAGAGCATCGTCATCAACGACGGGTCCTCGGGGATGACGCGCTCCGTGAGCCAGCGGGCGTAGGCGCGCGCCACCGCGACCTCGAACTCCTTCTGGGGATGGAGGCCGAGGTTGAGCATCAGGCCGGGGAACAGGATCTGGTGATCGATCGACAGCATGTCCATCGCCCGCGAGGCCAGACCCGCCGTCCGTGAGCCCTTGGTGGCCTCCTGAGCCTCGTCGAGCTGCTCATAGCCGCGCAGCGTGTAGCGCACGACCCGGCCCGCCAGATCCTGGTGACCACTGACCTGGGTGGGGAGGAACGCCGAGTAGCTGGCCAGCGATGGGTGACGCCCGGCGGTGGCCAGATGGCGGAGCACCGGGTCCTCGAGGTACTCGGCGATCTCCGACCACGCCTCGGTCTCGTAGTGATGGGCGTCGACGTCGACGACGAGAACGTCGTCGAGCCCGCGTTCCTCGGCTTGGCGGCGGGCGTTGCGCAGCATCACCCGCGTGTCGTAGCTGCCTTCGAGCTTGACCTCGCGTTGATCAGGGGCCTGCTCGAAGTGGGTGGTGGTCGTATCGGTCATGACGGGCCTCACTCAGGTCAACAGGAAGACGCGACCGTCGTCGTCGACGACCGTCTCATAACGTCGGAGTCGGACACGCGCATCGGTGACACAGGTGCCATCGGCCAGCCGGTACTCGACTCCGTGCCAGGGGCACACGAGATGGGTCTCGGTGTCGGAGAAGGTCTCCCCGAGCATCCGCCCATCCGAAGTCAGGCGCGCCTCGACGCGGCCGATGATCGAGCCCTCGCAGACCGGACCGCCCTGATGGAAGCAACGGTTGCGGTACGCGAAGATCTCGCCGTCGTGGACGATGATCCCGACCTCGTCGTCGGGGAGCGAGATGATCCGCCGCGTGCCGTCG
>CAZZWJ010000040.1:6863-13985 GCA_964657875.1 uncultured Solirubrobacteraceae bacterium | reverse complement strand
TTGGTCGTGACCTCGATGGGGTCGCTGCTCGCAGAGCGGCGACACGAGGCATGTCTGCCGGTGCGTAGCGCCATGACTCGCGGGAGCGCGAACGCGGTGGCGCGCAGCGCGACGAGCAGCGCGGTCCCGTCACCGCGCAGCTGCAGGGTCGCGGTCGACGGGCCCGGTCGGGAGGAGGTGAAGCGGATCGACAGCCGACAGCTGCCGAGTGGCGCGAGCGTCGTGTACGCGCAGTCATCGGAATGGATCCTGAAGCGATGGGGATCCGCTCCCGAGAGCGACGCGTCGGCCACGCGCACGGGAGCGCCCAGGGGGTTGGAGAGCCGCAGCGTCAGCTGCTGGGGATAGCCCACGCCGTCGGCGCTGCCGACGGGCTTGAACACGGGATCCACCAACTGGGATGCGGTCAGGTTCGACACCGAGGGAGCCGTCGAGGTCACCCCGACGCTCACGGCGCCGTTGTCGGAGGGCAGCTGCATGATCGCGGCCGCCGGACCACCGCTGAGCGGAGCGAAGCGCACCGTCACCTCACAGGTCTGGTTGGGCTCGAGGATCACCCCGGAGCAGGAGTCCTGGGCGACGGTGATCGGATCGGGCGTCGGACCGAGCAGGACGACGGTGCCGAGCTGGTCCGGTCCCGGCCCGGGATCTGAGATCGTCACGGTGGAGGTCGTCGCGGTGCCGAGGGCGGTTGCGGGGATCGACAGGGCCGATGGGCTCGCCGCCGGCGGCGATCCGGGACATTGGCGGCCGAGCAGCGTGTAGCAGTTCGCGAGCGCACCGACCGCCGCATAGGCGGGCTTCTCCACGATCTCGGGATCGGTGACCGACGAATCTGAGACATCACCGCCGAGCAGCCCCTCGGAGGCGAACTCGCCACCGAGGTTGTCGCGTTCGGTGATGAACACCTCGGAGGCTCCCGCATCGACCAGGGTCGGAATCGATGCGGTGAGATATGCGGCCTGTGACGACAGTCCCTGCTGATAGGACGGGTCGTCCTGATAGGCAGGATCGGATGGATACCCGTGCTCGGTGATCCACAGCGGTCCGGTGAAGCCATCGGAGGCGAAGAATGACCTCCAGGCCCCGATGTCAGGGGCGAGTGAGTCAAGCGGTGCCCGCTCGTGGACGTTGGCGATGTCAAACGCCTGAGCGGCGTCGGCACCGGGGGTCGCGAACACCTGAGTCAACCAGCTGACGGCGCTCGGACCGGACACCCCTCCGAGCAGGACCTCGTCGGCGGGGTTGACCTGCTTGATGGCATCGTGGGCGGTGCGCAGCATCATCGCGTACTGCTGCGGGGTGCCGGTGAAGAACTCGCCACTGTCCGGTTCATTCCAGATCTCCCAATCCTGGATCACCGAATTGGCATGGGTGACGATCTGGCTGATCTCCGCGCCGTAGTCGGTCAGATCGACCGTCGGACATCGTGAGGCCGCGGCCGGCGGCGTCGGCGTTGCGCAATCCGCGATCCAGTACGGGATCGTGAAGAGGTCGGCGACGACGCGCAGGTGGTATTCCTGCGACAGGGACATCACCTCGTCCAGACCGGAGAAGTTCGCAGGCTGCGTCGGACCGGTGAAGATCAGTGCCGGTGCGACATCCAGCCGAATCGTCGATGCGCCCGTGGCAGCCGCCTCGGCGAACATCGCCTGCATGAACGAAGGCGGATCGTTGAGCTGGAGCATCGAGTGGATGGCGATCGGGTTGGAGACCGCATCAGCGGTGCCCGTGAAACCCGCCCCGACCGCAGTGACCGCAGCCAGGGCAGCGACCAGCGCCGGGCACCATCTCCGACCCCGCCCGACGACCGAACGTCGATTGTGTTGCATACAGCCTGCTCATCGGCAGAGCCGCCGATCCTGACAACCCTCCGTGGCCGGATGTGCGCACAACCGAAGCGCGTTCCCAGGGCCGTGGAGCGCGGTACTCTGACCCAGTCCAACGACACGCGCCGACTCTCACAACGCGAAGGAGCATGAGTGAGCACCACCGTGGGGACGATCCCCGACACCGGGACCTGGAGGATCGACTCGGTCCACTCGACGGCGCATTTCGCGGTCACCCATCACGTCGTGGCGACCTTCCGCGCCGGGTTTCGCGACGTCAGTGGCGCGCTCGAAGACGGCGTCCTGTCGGGCTCGGTCAAGGCCGCGAGCATCGATCTTCCCGGGCCGGACATCTTCAAGGAGCATCTGATGGCCCCCGAGTGGTTCGACGGCGCCAACCACCCGGAGCTCAGCTTCCGCTCCACCGATCTGCACACGCACGGCGATCAGGTCCACGGGACCGGCGAGCTGACGATCCGGGCCACGACGCGGCCGATCGAGCTCCGCGGCCGTTTCAGCGGCCCCGTCGAGATCACCCAGGGCGATACGACGTCGAACCGCATCGGGCTCGATCTCGCCACCACGGTCGACCGGCGCGAGTTCGGCGTCACCGGGACCGGTGGCGCTGCCTGGGACGTCACGATCGAGGTCGCCCTGGAGCTCATCGAGGTCCCTTGACGGACCTCCAGGCGTCGATGCCGGATGAGCTGCTGACCACGACCCGCGCGGGGTGCTGGGCCAGGTGCCGGCGGGTCGACCTCGACTCGGTGGTGTACGTCAACGGCCGGTAGGGCACCGGAACCCGTTCGACGAGCTCCCAGCCCCGGATCCAAGCGCGAGCCGATGAGAGATATCCGGCAGGTGGAGTCCAGCGCTCACTGGGGGACCTACGTCGCCCAGGTCTCAGACGACGGAACCCTCGTCGACGTCTGCGCGCATGGCGACGACCCCGACGCCGCTCCGGCGATCGCCAACGTGCTGGACTCAAACCGGGCTCGCGCGCGGGTGAGGTCACCGGCGGTGCGACGGCGCTGGCTCGAGCACGGTCCGGGAGCCGACGGGCACCGAGGCGACCCCGACGACGAGTACGTGGAGGTCGCCTGGGAGACCGCGCTTGATCTGGTGGCCGGCGAGCTTGACCGAGTGCGCCGCGGATACGGCAACGAGGCGATCTTCGGAGGGTCCTACGGGTGGGCGAGCGCCGGGCGCTTTCACCACGCCCAGAGCCAGCTGCATCGGTTTCTGAACCGGATCGGCGGCTACACCCGCTCGGTCAACGACTACAGCCGCGGGGCGAGCATGGTCCTCCTGCCCCACCTCATCGGCGCCCGGGGCGCGCTTGACCTGCGCATGAAGCCCGTCTCCTGGGCCGATATCGACCAGCACACCGATCTGCTGGTCAGCTTCGGCGGACTGCGCCGGTCCAACAGCTGGGTGGTTCCGGGCGGTCACGACCGCCACATCGGATCTGAGCTGGCGCGGCGGGCGGGGGCGAGCACCCGGACCGTGTCGTTCTCCGCGCAGCACGACGACATCGCCTCCGACCTCGATGCGGAATGGATCGGCATCATGCCGGGCACCGACACGGCGGTGATGCTCGCGCTCGTGTACGTCCTCGTCGCCGACGGACTCGCCGACGACGCCTTCCTGAGTCGCTGCACGGTCGGCGCCGAGCAGGTTCGCCGCTACGTGCTGGGGGAGACCGATGGCGTGGCCAAGACCCCGGAGTGGGCGGCCTCGATCTCCCGCGCGCCGGCCGAGCGGCTGCGGGCGCTGGCCCACGAGATGGCCGCCGCGCGCACGCTCGTGAACGTCGTCTTCGCCCTGCAGCGCGGCGAGCATGGGGAGCAGCCGGTGTTCGCGGGGCTCACGCTCGCCGCCTTCCTCGGTCAGATCGGCCTTCCCGGAGGGGGCTTCGCCCACGGGTTCGGGTCGATGGGCGACTACGGAAACGGCGCCGAGCGGGTTGCGGTGCCGGGCTTTGCGCAGGGCGAGAACCCGGTGTCGACGTTCATCCCGTGCGCGCGGATCAGCGACATGCTGCTGCATCCCGGCGAGCCGTTCGCCTATGACGGGGGGACCCACCGCTATCCCCACATCCGCCTCGCCTACTGGGCCGGCGGTAACCCGTTTCACCACCACCAGGACCTCGGCCGCCTGCGGCGGGCGTTCGGCACCCTCGAGACGTTCATCGTCGACGAGACGCACTGGACCGCGACCGCCCGGCACGCCGACATCGTGCTCCCGGTCGCGACCAGCCTGGAGCGCGAGGACTTCGCGGCCGGCAACGGAGACGCGCGTCTGCGCGTCATGCGCCGGGCGGTCAAGCCGCCCGCGGGGGTCCGGGAGGAGTTCGAGATCCTCACCGACCTCGCCCACCGGCTCGGCGCCGATTTCGCGGAGGGACGCGACGCTCGCGGCTGGCTGCGAACGCTCTATGAGCAATGGCGCGGGTCACCCGGGGCGCCACCCGCGCCGCCGTTTGACCAGTTCTGGGCCGACGGCGGCGTCGACCTGCCGCGGATCCCCTACGCCGATGCGGTCTTCACCGCGTTTCGTGCCGATCCCACCGCGCATCCGCTGCAGACGCCCAGCGGCCGCATCGAGCTTCACTCCCAGACCCTCGCGTCGTTTGGCCAGTCCGACGTGCCGCCCCACGCGAGCTGGCTTGAGCCGAGTCAATGGTGGCGCTCACCGCTCGCCGGGGAGTTCGACCTCCATCTGCTCTGCAACCAGCCGAGCCATCGACTCCACAGCCAGCAGGACATGGGACGCGCCAGTCAGGCGACCAAGGTGGCGGGGCGCGAGCCGATCCGCCTGCATCCGCAGGACGCCGCCGCCCGGGGCCTTGAGGCCGGAGACGTCGCGCTGGTACGCAGTCCCCGCGGCAGCCTGCTGGCCGGTGTCGTCCTCGCCGACGGACTGCTGCGCGGCGTCGCCCAGATGCACACCGGTGCCTGGTTTGACGGATCGGCGCCGGAGATCGCCGACTGCATCAACGGCAACGTTAACGTCCTGACCCGTGATGTCGGCACCTCCGCGCTCGCCCAGGGCTGCAGCGGTGCCCACGTGCTCGTGTCGGCGCGACGCCATGAGGGTCCGCTGCCGGTCACTCGCGCCTACGAGCCGCCGCGCCTGATGAGCCTGACCGAGACCCCGGCGGAGGGCGCCGGCGTCAGACGAGACTGAGACTCGCCCAGGGGGAGAGCTGCTCGTCGGGCGCCACCAGCGTCGCGACCGCGGCGGCGGTCTGCGGTCCGAGGTCGGGATCGGCGCCCCGGCGGACGCGGACGTGCAGCGCCTCGGGCGACACCGCGGGGAGGTCGTGGCGACGCTCCAGACCCTCGGGCGCGGACCCGATGTCGGCGAGCAGGGCGACGCCGAGCCCCGCCCGCGCCGCATGCATGACCCCCCCGACGTGGGCCGCCTCGGCGACGACATCGCTCGCCAGATCATGGTCGGCGAGCGTCTGCAGCGCTCGCCGGCGGATCGTGCACGGACCATCGATCGCGACCAGGGGTATGGGCGCGGCGTCGGCGGGTCGCTGCCAGTCCGGGGCCGCGTACCAGCTGAGCGGCAGGGCGCCGGCGGGCAGCCGATCCGGATCATCGACGTCGCCGACGAAGATCACGACGTCGATCGTGCCCCGGTCGACCGCCTCGTTGAGACGACCGCTGCGGTCCAACCGGACGCGGAACCCCGCGGCTGGGAACCGGATCCGCAGCGCCCCGGTGACGGCCTCGAGGATGTGGTCGGCGGCGTGCTCGGTCGATCCGATCGCGATCGGCGTCTCGGTCCCGGCCAGCAGTCCCAGTCGTCTGATCGTCTCGTCGTGGGCGGCCAGGATGCGGCGGGCGTCGGTGACCAGCGCCTCGCCGTCCGGGGTCAGCAGCGTGTCGCGGCCGCGCCGCTCAAACAGCCGATGGCCCACCGTGCGCTCGAGCTTGCGCACGTGCTGGCTGACGCCGGACTGGGACATGTGCAGGATGTCGGCGGCCCGGTGAAAACCGCCGGCATCGACGATCGTCGTGAGACTGCGCAGAGCCGGGATATCGAGGACGGGAGGCACGGCGGATCCACCTTTCACGACGAACGAACCGACGGCGGTCAAACACCACTGATCCTATCGACTTAGAACGCTCCCGCGAAGCGCTCGGATCGCCCGGATCAGGAGCCGTGCTCGCTTTGATCACCGATCGGTGTTGCGGGCGCTTCACGGATCCATCTAATTTGCTCGACATGGTTGACAACCTGACTCAGGAGACGCCCGGCGGACGTCCGAGCGATCGCCGGCCGGCCACCGTGACCGAGCTGGCCGAGGCGGTCGCCGGCATCGTCGGCGCAGACCACGTCGTCCGCGACGCCCCCCTCACCGACGCGAGCGGCATGCGGGGAGACGCCACGCTGCTCGCCCACCCGGGGACCTCAGACGAGGTCCGTGACCTGGTCGCCTGGGCCTACGCGACCGATATCCCGATCGTGCCCGTGGGCGGAGTCACCGGCTATTCCGGCGGCGTCGTTCCCGAGGGCGCCGATCCGCTGCTGGCGATCGCGATGGATCGGCTCAATCGGATCCGGTCCTTCGACCCGCTGCTGTGGCGCATCGAGGTCGAAGCCGGAGTGACGACCGCCACCGTGGCGCGGCTGGCGAGGGAGAACGGATTGCGGTTCCCGCCGGATCCCGGTGCGGCCGAGCAATCTCAGATCGGCGGGAACCTCGCGACCAACGCCGGCGGCCCGCACGCCTTCAAATACGGCGTGACGTCGCATTGGGTCACCGGGGTCGAGGCGGTGCTCGCGCCCGGTGAGCTGGTCAGCTTCGGGGGTCCGATCCGCAAGGACGTCGCCGGCTATGACCTGCGCAGTCTGCTCATCGGCAGCGAGGGCACCCTCGGCATCATCACCGCCGCGTGGCTGCGGCTGACCCCGGCGCCGGCGATGTCGATCCCGGTCATCGCCGCCTATCCGACGATCGGCGAGGGAGTGCAGGCGATCGACGCGGCGATGGCCAGCGGCATCGTGCCGGCCGCGATCGAGTACCTGCAGGGTGACGCGCTGGTCCATGCTCCGCCGCCGTTCATCGAGGTCGGTCAACGGCGCTTTCTCGTCGTCTGCGAGGCCGAGAGCGACGCCGAGCGCGACGAGCTGCTCGAGGCGCTCGGCTCGGACGCCTTCGCCGCCGATCCCACGCAGGTGTGGCGGTGGCGCTCCGGGGTCTCACTGGCCGTCCGCGCGGTCCGGGGTGAGAAGCTCGCCGAGGACATCGCGGTGCCGCTCGATCGCCTGCAGGAGG
>CAZZWJ010000040.1:0-6853 GCA_964657875.1 uncultured Solirubrobacteraceae bacterium | reverse complement strand
ATCGAGGCGACCCTCGAGATCGGCGTGAGGCATCACCTCGAGGCCTGCTCATGGGGCCATGCCGGTGACGGGAACATCCACTCGACCTTCCTCTTTGATCCGAGCGACCCCGTCCAACGCGCGCATGCCGACGCGGCCGCCGAGGACGTGTTCTCGCTCGCCCGTGAGCTCGGTGGCAGCGTCAGCGGGGAGCACGGCCTCGGTGCACTCAAGCGCGGCCAGATGGTCGGTCAATGGTCGCCGGCGTCGATCGCCGCGCACGAGGCGATCAAGCGGGCGCTGGACCCGAAGGGCCTCCTGAACCCCGGCAAGAAGCAGCCTCGTCCGGACGCGCCATCGATCACCGAGCGTGATCGTCGCTGATGGCGAACCGGTATTGGACAGCCCGTGTAAGGCAACTAACCTGGTCGACATTATGGTGATTGAGGAGACGCGATGACGACATTGACCGAGGAAGGCCGTTCGCTGCGCCTCGGCTTTCTCACCAACGTTCCGTTTTCTTCAGATCCGGGTGGGGCGGCCCGGGGCCTGGGGGAGGCCCTGGAGCTGTTCGAGCTGGCGGAATCGATGGGGCTCGATACGGGCTGGGTGCGCCAGCGCCACTTCGACAACTACCTCGCTTCGCCGCTGCCGATGCTGGCCGCGGTGTCCCAGCGGACCCGCCGGATTCGTCTCGGCACCGCGATCATCTCGGTCCGCTTCGAGGATCCGATCCGGCTCGCCGAGGACGCGGCGACCGTCGACCTGCTCAGCGAGGGCCGCCTCGAACTCGGATTCGCCGGTGGCATCCCCACGCTCGAGGCGATCTTCGGACCCGGTGCGCTGGAGCATCGCGAGGAGACGCAGGACCGGCTGGCGCGGTTCCGGGCGGCGATCGCCGGTGAACCGATCCCCCCGCGGGGCTCGGTTGACGATGCGGCGCTGCCGGAGTTCTTCGTGCGCCCGCAGAGCCCGGGGCTCGGGGATCGCCTGTGGTACGGAGCCGGGTCGCCGGCCAGTGCCGCCCGGGCGGGTGCGTCGGGCCTCAACCTGCTCCTCTCGACGCTCAACACCGACCCGAGCTCGGAATCGTTCGAGGAGACCCAGCGCGACAGCATCCTCGCCCACCGGTCCGCCTGGACGGAGACGGGACGCGACCCGCACGTGTGCGTCTCGCGCATCTTCATGCCGGCGGTCAACGCCCGCCAGCGCGAGATCTACGCCGACTTCGACCGCGTCCGCAAGACCGAGGGCGCGGCCGGGCCCCGGCCCAAGGGGGCGCTTGAACCCGGGACGTTTCTCAAGTCGCGCGAGGGCGCCCGCAACAACACGCCGGCCAACGTCCAGCTGTGCCCGATCTATCACGGCGATCCCGACGAGGTGCTGGCCGCCGCCCAGTCCGACGTCGCGCTCGCGCTCGCCGATGAGCTGATGATCTGGCAGCCGCCCAACTTCACCTTCGACGAGTCCCGCGAGCTGCTGGAGAACGTCGTCGAGCACATCGCACCGGCGCTCGGATGGGTGCCCGCGACCCGACACGCTCAGCGAGATGAGGCGGTAGCCCGATGACCGATGCGTCCGAAGTCCTGACGGTGCATGAGCCCGCCGGCCCGGCGCCCCGCGGGACCGTCATCGTCGTGGCGGGCCGGGGAGAGCGTCCCGAGGTCTATCGCCGGTTCGCCACCCGCCTCGCGTTCGATGCCTATCGCACCCACGTGATCGGCGACCCGGCTGTGGATCCGGAGGCAAGCCGCGCCCGGATCGCCGGGGTGGTGGCGGGCGAGCCGCCGAGCCCGGTCGTCCTCGTCGGCTCTGACACCGGCGCGTTGTTCGCCGCGGCCCTGGCTGCCGAGGACGCCGTTCCGGGTCTGGCCGGTCTCGTCCTCGTCGGGTGGCCGCTCGGGGACGGTGCGACGCCGGCGGGCGACTGGAACGCGGAGCTCGACGCCCGCACGACCTGCCCGACCCATCGCGGCCGGATCTCCGACGCGCTCGTGGCCCCCGGGGCGCTCTACTCGGCGATTCCCGCCGGTTGGACCCAGGCCGCCGCGCTGGAGGACATCACCATCCCCACCCTGGCGATCCATGGACGCGACGATCCGATCAGCCCGCTGGAGGACGCGCAGGAGACCCTCGCCGCCCTTCCAGACGTGGAACTGGTCTCGGTCACCGCCGCCCGTCACGACGCGCTCAACGATCAGAGCCATCGCTCGGTCGCCGCGACGGTCGTGCTCTGGCTCGAGCGGCTGCGCCTCGAGGCGGATCTCGCGCCGATCGTGACCGTCGCGGCCCTCGGAACCGGCCGTGTCTAGATACATCGTCGTCGGCGCCGGAGCGGTCGGCGTCACCCTGGCAGCCGAACTGCGCCGGGCCGGCGTCGCGGTCGTGCTGATCGCGCGCGGCGCCCAACTGCGCGCCGCACAGGCGGGCGAGATCACCTACGTCAGCCCGGAGGGCACCCGGCTGCTGGCGGTCACCGTGCACGACGGACCGGGAGAGCTGACCCTCACCGAAGAGGACGTCATCGTGGTGGCGACCAAGGCCCAGGACGTCGCCGGCGTGGTGGCGCGCTGGTCGCGGGAACCGGTCACGCTCCCCGACGGGACCGTCGTCGAGTCCGGTGAGGTGCTGCCGCTGGTCACGACCCAGAACGGTCTCGAGGCCGAGCGCCTGGCGCTGCGCCATTTCCGGACGGTCATCGGCGGGGTGCTGGCGGTTCCCGCTCACTTCGTCGAGCCGGGCGTCATCGTCGCGCCGGGCGCGCCGGCGGTCGGGCTCGTCTGGCTCGGCGCCTACCCCGACCGCGGGCTCGCGGTCACCGAGCGGGTCGCGGATGACCTGCGGGCCGCGAACTTCGAGGTCCGTGCCGTCCCCGACATCTCGCGCTACAAGAACGGCAAGCTCGTCCTCAGCTCCACCTTCGTGCTCGATGCGCTCTACGCGCCCAGTCCGCTCCGTGACCGCGCCGCGGCGGTGCTCCGCGACGAGGCCCACGCGGTGCTCGCCGCGGCCGGGCTGCCGCTCGTCGATCTCGGTGGCGAGATCGCCGGCAGCGCCCGCCAGGCGATGCCGCAGCCGATCGAAGGCCACGCCTATGGCGGTACCTCCACGTGGCAGAGCCTGTCCCGGGCCGGCTCGCTGGAGACCGACTTCCTCAACGGCGAGGTGATCCTGCAGGCGCGGCTGAGCGGCCGGCGGGCGCCCGCGCACGAGGCCGTGACCAGCCGGATCTACGCCGCGCAGCGTGACCGCATCCCGGCTCGGTCACTCGACGACGACGATCTGCGCCGGACGTTGCCCCAGCTCGATCCCGAACGCGACGCGGGACCGCGCGGACGGGTGCTGATCGAGCCCCACGAGCTCGACGGCGACCTGCGCGGCGGCGACCCGCCCGCCGTGCTCGACGTCCGCTGGAAGCTCGGCGATCCCGAGGGTCGCTCCCACTACCGGGCGGGGCACATCCCGACCGCGGTCTACGTGGATCTCGACACCGAGCTGGCGGCACCGGCCTCGGCGCCCGAGGGCCGCCACCCGCTGCCCGCGATCGACGATCTCCAGGCCGCGGCTCGTTCCTGGGGAGTGCGAGACGGGCAGCGCGTCGTCATCTACGACGACGCCGGCGGGCTCGCCGCGGCGCGCGCCTGGTGGCTGTTGCGCTGGGCCGGCGTCGGCGACGTGCGCATCCTCGACGGCGCGCTCGGCGCGTGGCGGGCGGCGGGGCTGGCACTCGTCAGCGGGGAGAGCCCGGTGCCCGCCGGCGACGTCATCCTCACCGAGGGTCATCTCCCGGTCCTCGACGGCGACGAGGCGGCCCGGCTCCCGGATGAGGGCGTGCTGCTCGACGCCCGGGCCGGCGAGCGCTACCGCGGTGAGCTTGAGCCGATCGATCCCCGCGCCGGCCACGTGCCGGGGGCGATCAGCGCCCCCACGGCCGACAACCTCGATGACACCGGCCGCTTCCTCTCCACGGCGGCGCTGCGGCGACGCTTCGCCGATCTCGGAGTCGACGGTGAGCGGCCGGTCGGCGTCTACTGCGGGTCCGGTGTCACCGCCGCTCACCTGCTCGCCGCCCTGCAGATCGCGGGGCTCGACGCCGTCCTGTTCCCCGGCTCCTGGTCGGCCTGGTCGGCCGACCAGCGGCGCCCGGTCGCCATCGGCGCTCAACCCCACTGAACCTTCACTGCTCACGACTGACCCAGGAGCCCATCCCATGCCCGTTGAATTCATCAGTGCCACCCACATCTCCGACGACCACCGCAAGGTGGGCATGGGCTTCGGTGGCTTTGACCCCGACTACACGCGTCGCTTCGTGCACGCGATCGACGACGGTGGCTTTGACTGGACACTGGTCGCCTACGGCTCGCCCTCGCCGGATTCGCTGCAGCTCGGGCAGTTCGTCGCCAACCACACCGAGCGCGTCAAGCCGATGATCGCCCACCGGCCGGGCTTTCAGTTCCCGACGCAGGTGGCCAAGGCGTTTGCCGGCCTGGAGCGGATCTCCGGGGGCCGGGTCGGGATCCACATCATCTCCGGCGGTTCTGATGTCGAGCAGCGGCGTGAGGGCGACTACCTCAACAAGACCGAGCGGTATGAGCGATCCGACGAGTTCGTCCAGATCCTGCGCAAGGTCTGGTATGAGGACGGGCCGATCAGCTTCGAGGGCAAGCACTATCGCTTCGAGGACTTCGAGACCGATGTCAAGCCGGCGCACGGGCCGATCCCGATCTCGGTCGGCGGCTCATCCGCCGAGGCCTATGACGTCGGCGGGCGGCTGGGTGACATCTTCGGCCTGTGGGGCGAGCCGCTGAAGGAGACCGCCGAGCAGATCGCGGCGGTCAACGCGATCGCGGATGCCGCGGGCCGCCCTCGGCCCCGAATCTGGAACTCGTTTCGCCCGATCGTGGCCCCCACCGACGAACTGGCCTGGGAGAAGGCCCACGCCGTCCTGGCTCAGACCCAGGCCGCAATGGCCTCACCGGCCGGCCAGGCGCTGCGACGGTGGAACGGCAACGACCCGCAGAACGTCGGCTCCCAGCGGCTGCGCGAGGTGGCCGCGCGTGGAGACCTGCACGACCGGGCGCTGTGGATGCCGTTGGCCAAGGAGCTCAAGGGCGCCGGGTCGACGACCGCGTTGGTCGGCAGCTATGAGACGGTCGCCCAGGCGCTCGTGGACTACGCGGCGATCGGCTGCGACCTGCTGTCGATCCGCGGCTGGGACGTCTACAACGACATGGTCGACTACGGCCGCTACGTCCTGCCGCTGGCCAAGCAGGAGCTCGCGCACCGCGAGGCGACCGGCAACCCCGTCGTGCTCAATCCCGATTCCAGGCCCGAGGTGGTGCCGGCATGACCGCGATCAGCGAGGACAGCATCACGCTGCCCACCCCCGACCTCAGCGATGAGGCGCTGCGGCGCGTCAGCGACGGGGTGGCTGAGAACGCGGAGCGCTACGACCGCTCGGGCGAGTTCCCGTGGGACTCGATCCAGATCGTCCATGACGCGGGGCTGCTCACCTACGGCATCTCGCCCGAGTACGGCGGCGCGCTGGAACCGACGATCACCGACACCGCGCGGATCATGCAGGCCATCGGTCACGGCGATGCCTCCGTGGCGCTGATCTCGGCGATGACGATCGCCCAGCACCTCGTCCACGCGGGAACCGGTGTGTTCCCGGAGGACCTGTACGCGAAGATCGTCGCCGAGTCGGCGCGGAAGCCGGTCCTGCTGAACGCGATCCGCGCGGAGCCGGAGCTCGGCGCGCCCGCTCGCGGCGGCCTGCCCAAGACCAAGGTCCGCCGCTCGGAGAACGGCTGGATCGTCAGTGGCCACAAGGCCTACGGCACCGGGTCGGTCGGGCTGGCCTACCACCTGGTGTGGGCGGCCACCGAGGACGAGGAGCCGCTGCAGGGACACGTGATCGTCCCCGGCGACGACCCCGGGATCGAGATCGTCAAGACCTGGGACCACCTGGGCATGCGCGCGACCTGCACCCACGATGTGGTCTACCACGACATCGAGGTGCCCTTCGAGAACTTCAAGGGCGAGCCGATGGTCCCCGGCAGCCTGACCGGCGGTGGCAGCCGACGCCAGGGCAATCTCATGGCCGTCGGTCTGGCGGTGACCTCGATGTACGTCGGGGTCGCCCGGGCCGCACAGGAGTTCTTCAACCGGTTCGCCCACGAGCGCGTTCCCGCGGGGCTCGGCAAGCCGATCGCCACCACCGAGCGGATCCAGTCGATCGCCGGCGAGATCGACGCGCAGCTGTTCGGCGCCGAGGCGGTGCTCTACGGCGTCGCCCGCCGAGCCGACGAGGGAGATGCGCTCGCGTTCCGGGAGACCCCCTTCGTCAAACTGCTCGCCACTCGCAGCGCGGTCACCGCGGTCCAGACGGCGGTGGCGGCGATCGGCAACCCGGCGCTCACGCGTCACAACCCGATCGAGCGCCACCTGCGAGATGTGTTGTGCTGCCGGATCCATCCGCCCCAGGACGACATGGCTCTGATCTTTCTCGGCAAGCAGGCGCTGATGCGCGCGCCCGGTGTGTCCCCGCCGGGTGCGTAGCGACGCCACGCGGCGTCCACTGGGTCGATTCCGGCGCGAAGCCGCTCGTGATTCTCAAGCTCGTGGGACCATTCTCAAGTATTTCAACCAAGTTACTTGACTTACGCTCTGATCCAGGCTACCTTCTCGTTCGTCCGTCCGCCCTCTGGCGTGTGTCCACCGGGGCCGCGGCGCGATCTTCAACGCCCGTTACTGAAAAAGGAAACTGACCCGATGGCTCGATGGAATCGTCTTCGTGGCGGCGTGCTCAGCGCCGTCGCTCTCGTCGCGGCGGCGCTGCTGCTCGCCGCCTGCGGCTCTTCGAGCTCCAGCG
>CAZZWJ010000039.1:0-14143 GCA_964657875.1 uncultured Solirubrobacteraceae bacterium | reverse complement strand
GCTCGATGACGCCGGCGCCGCCGGCGAGCATGGCCTCGATCTGCGCCGCCGCCAGTGAGCTGTCGTGGGTACGCACCACCGGGACGAAGCGGTCACGCGTGATCCGCGCCATGACGGCCGCTCGATCGCCGAGCTTCACTTCACGGCCTCCACGACGCCGCCGGGGGTCGCGGCGGAGAGGCGGTCACGACCGATGTCACCACCGCCTCGGATCCGATCGTTCGGTCGACGTCCGCGCGGCTGGGGTAGGCGGCGGCGGCGCCGAATCGCGTGCACGACAGCGATGCGGCGGTGATCGCGGCGGTGAGGCAATCGGTTGCCGAGCCCCCCTGCAGGCGTCCCGCGAGGTAGCTGCCGGCCAGCGCATCGCCGGCGCCGGTGGCATCGACGACGTCGACGTCGACGGCCGGGAGGCGCAGGGTGAGCCCCGCGGAGACGAGCGTCGCGCCGTCGGCGCCGTGGGTGACGATCGTCTCTCCCGAACGGCCCAGCGCGGCATGGATGCCCTCGGCGGTATCGGCATCGATGATCGGGCGTGCCTCCTCGGCGGAGATGAAGAGGACGTCGGCACTGCGGGCGAGCTCCAGCAGCCGTCCGGTGTCGGGGTGAAGCGTCGGGCGATGATTGACCGAATAGGAGATGAGCGCGCCCGCGTGTCGCGCCCGCACCACCGCCGCCTCGGCGGCGGCGGCCGCCGACGCGGAGATCGAGAGACTGACCCCCGTGACGTGCAAAGCGCGCAGTCCGGTGAGGAAGCCGCCGTCGAGGTCACTGGGGTCCATCCGGGCCCCGGCAGAAGCGTGACGGTAATAGCGGAACCGGTGGCCATCACTGGCCGCCTCGTTGATGTACATGCCGGTCGTCGCGTCGGCGGTGACCGCCACATAACGGGTGTCGAGGCCCTCCGCGGTCCAGAACGCCAGCAGCTCCCGGCCGGTCGCATCGTCTCCGACGCGGGTGCACAGACGCGTCGCGGCGCCCATCCGGGCCGCCATGACCAGCGCGTTGGCGACGTCGCCGCCGTAGCCACGCCGCAGCGGAGCGGATGGGTCATCCGGGTCGATGCCGACTTCGAAGAGCCCCTCACCGATGGCGCCGATGAGCGGACGGGACGCGCTCATCGCTCGCGCAACCGGACTTCAAGCGCGTCGCGGAGGGCGTCGCCGATGAAGTTGAAGGCGACGACGGTGAGCACGATCGCGATCCCCGCCGGATAGATCAGCCACCAGTAGCCGTCGTAGATGTAGTTGAGACCGGTGGAGAGCATCTGCCCCCAGTTGGCCGCCGGCGGGGGTGGTCCGAGGCCGAGGTAGGAGAGGGTGGCCAGCAGCAGGATCGCGTCGGCGATCGAGAACGTCGTCTGGACGACGATCGTGCTCACGGTGTTCGGGACGATGTGGCGGACGACCACCCGCCAGTTGCTGCCCCCGACCCCGCGCGCCGCCTGCACGTATTCACGCGTGCGCAGCGACAGCGCCTCCCCGCGCACCAGACGCGCGGTCACGAGCCAGGACACGAGCGCGACCAGCACGATGAGCACGAGGATCGACGGGGTGAAGATGCTCGAGCACAGGAGCACCAGCAGCAGGTACGGGATCGCCAGGAACGAGTCGACCACCCGCATCATCACCGCGTCGATCCAGCCGCCCAGGTAACCGGCGATCGCCCCCCAGACGGTGCCGAACACGCTGGCCAGGAGCGCGGCGGCGACCCCCACCTCCAGGGAGGACTGACCACCGAGCATCAGGCGTCCAAGGACGTCGTGCCCGACGTCGTCGGTGCCGAGCGGGTGCGACCCGCCGGGCGCCATCGTGACCTGACTGAGGTTCGTGTGGATCTGGTCGGTGCGGTAGAAGAGCGGTCCGATGAAGCAGAAGAGCGTGATCGCCGCGATCATCGTCACCCCGACCAACGCCAGCCGGTTCTGGACGAACACCCGCGCGATCAAGCGCCATGGGCTTCCCGAGTCAGACGCGTCGCCGGCGTCGGGTGCCAGGGAGTCGGCGACCTCCAGATCGACCGCGACCGCGACCGGAACCGCGACCCCATCGTCGACCCCGGACCTCGGGCGCCGAGCCCCGCGTCCCCGTGAGCCGCGCATCCTCATGCGTACCGGACCCGGGGATCGACGAACGCGTAGAGGATGTCGGCGACCAGCGAGCCGAGGACGGTGGCGGCGCCGACGACGACGATGAACCCGAGCATCGTCGGGTAGTCATGCACCTGGGCCGACGTCCAGAACAGGAACCCCATGCCGGGATAGTTGAACACCGACTCGGTCACCACCGCACCGGAGAGCAGCGTCGGGAGACTGATGCCGAGCAGCGTGATGATCGGGATCAGCGAATTGCGCAGCACGTGGCGAAACAGGATGCGACGTTCTGAAACCCCCTTGGCCCGCGCCGTGCGCACGTAGTCCTGGACCAGGTTGTCGATCGCGGCCGACCGCATGAAGCGGCTGAACTGGGCGACGGTGACGAGCGTCAGCGTCGCCACCGGCAGCACGAGCGCCGACGGCTGACCCAGGATCGCGCCGACGGTGGAGCCCTGGGGACCCTCGGCGGGGAACAGGTTCAGCTTGACCGCGAAGAGCAGGATCAGCAGGATGCCGAGCCAGAACACCGGCATCGCGTAGCCGACGAACGCCGCCCCGGTGACCACGTAGTCGATCGGCTTGTTGCGGCGGACCGCCTGCAGAAACCCCAGGGGGGTCGCGATGATGAGTGCCGCCACCACGCTGAGGCCGACGAGCAGTGCACTCTTGGGGAGGTTCTGCGCGAGCAGAGAGTTCACTGACTCGTTGTAGTGATAGGAGTAGCCGAGGTTGTCGTGCAGCAGGCGTCCGATGTAAGTGACGTACTGGACGTAGATCGGCTTGTTGTAACCGTTGGCGATGTTGAACGCCCGCACCTGCTCCGGAGTCGCCCGGGAGCCGAGCAGCGACTTGGCCGGTCCTCCCGGGAGGAAGTGGATGAGGATGAACACGATGATCGTGATGCCGATGACGACGATCACCGACTGGACGATGCGGCGCACGATGAACGCGATCACGGGCTCGCCACCGGCGCCTGGAGGGGGAAGTGACACGCCGCCCGGTGCGTCGCCGTCACGAAGCTGCGCATCGGCGGCTCGGTCTGCGCGCAGATCTCCTGGGCAAGCGGACAGCGAGTCCGAAACCGGCAGCCCGACGGCGGGTGGGCCGCGGAGGGGAGCTCACCCTCGACCGTGAACCGGTCCTTGGCTCGCTCCGCCACCGGGTCGGGGAGCGGGATCGCTTTGAGCAACCCCGCCGTGTAGGGGTGAGCGGGGCGGGCGTAGATGTCGCTCGCGTCGCCGATCTCGACGAGCTTGCCCAGGTACATGACGCCGATCCGGTCGGCCAGGTAGCGCACGACGGCGAGATCGTGAGAGATGACGATGTAGGTGAGATCGCGCTCACTCTGCAGGCGCTTCATCAGATTGAGGATCTGGGCCTGGATCGAGACGTCGAGGGCGGAGACCGGTTCATCGGCGACGATCAGCAGCGGCTCCAGGGTGAGGGCGCGGGCGAAGCCGATCCGCTGACGTTGCCCACCGGAGAACTCGTGGGGATAGAGACCGACGGCACTGCCGGCCAGGCCCACCTCGCCGAGCAGCTCCTGGATGCGCTCATTCTGCTCCTGGCGACTGCCGATCCGCTGGGCCGCCAGCGGCTCACGCAGGATCGAGGAGATGCGCATCCGCGGGTCCAGGGAGGCGTAGGGATCCTGGAACATGAGCTGGACGTCTCGGCGCTTGCGCCGCAGCGCCCGACCACGGAGCTCGGACAGCTCACCGCCCTGAAAGCGGATCGTCCCCGAGTCGAGCTTCTCCAGGCCGACGATCAGCCGCCCGAGCGTCGTCTTGCCGCACCCGGATTCTCCGACGAGCCCGAATGTCTCCCCGGGCCGGATCTCCAACGACACATCCGAGACCGCCTTGACCGATCCCACCTGGCGCTGCAGCACGCCCTTGGTGATCGGAAACTCCTTGACCACGTGGTCGAGCACGAGCAGGGGTCCGTCCGTGGCACCGACGTCGTGGGGTCGAGACCAGGCCGGACGCTGTTGCGGTGCGCTCGCGCGCTCGCTGACGCCGTCCACGGGGAAGAAACACGCGAAGGGATGCGCCGGATCGTCGGTGCTGAGCAGTGGATCGTCCTCCCGGCAGCGGTCCTGGGCATATCGACACCGGGCGGCGAAGCGACAGTGTGAGGGCGGGTGGGCAAGATCCGGCGGCAGGCCGGGGATGCTCTCCAGCACCTGGGTGCGCGCAGTGAGCGGACCGGGGATCGACGCCAGCAGTGCCTCGGTGTAAGGGTGGCGCATCCGGGCGAAGATCGTCGCGGTGTCCGAGGCCTCGACGATCCGACCCGCGTACATGACCATCACGCGGTCCGCGCGACCCGCGATCACGCCCATGTCGTGGGTGATGAGCAGCATCCCCATGTCCAACCGGGAGCGGAGGTCGTCGAGCAGGCTGAGGATCTGGGCCTGGATCGTCACGTCGAGGGCGGTGGTCGGCTCGTCGGCGATCAGCAGCTTCGGTTCGCAGGCGAGCGCCATCGCGATGACGACCCGCTGGCGCAGGCCGCCGGACAGCTGATGCGGGAACGCCCGGAGCCGCTCGAGTGGCCTCGGCATCCCGACCAGGGTGAGCACCTCGGCGGCGCGCGCCATCGCCTCCCGGCGAGACGCGCCCCGATGGATTCTCACCGACTCGGCGATCTGGTCGCCCACCGTCATCGTCGGGTTGAGCGACGTCATCGGATCCTGAAACACCATCGCGATTTCCGAGCCGCGGACGCGACGCAGGTCGCGCTCGGACATCGTGGTGATCTCCCGGCCGTTGAGCTTGATGCTCCCGCCGACGATGTGTCCGCCCTTGGGCAGCAGGCGCATGATCGACATTCCGGTCATCGACTTTCCACAGCCCGACTCCCCGACCAGCCCGACGGTCTCCCCGGACCGGATCGTCAGCGACAGCCCGTCGACGGCCTCCACGGTGGAATGGCGCATGCGGATGTGCGTCTGCAGGCCGTCGACCTGGAGCAGTTCGGTCACCGGACCGCTCCCCGTCGCGGCCACCGCTCGTCGCGTCGGCAGACCCTCGGCTCGCGGCGCATCGTCGTCATGTTCAGAAGCTGACCGAGGCTTTGGCCAGGACGCCGCCGTCGCAGGCCAGTGCGCTGCCGGTGACGAACCCCGCCTCGTCGGAGAGCAGCCAGGCGACGGCCCCGGCGATCTCGTCGGGCGTAGCGACCCGGCCGAGCGGCACCTCGCCGGCCACCTGCCGCGCGCGCTCCGGGCGGGAGCCGGCCGGCACGTTGGCCCACATCAGCGGCGTGTCGGTCGGGCCCGGCATGACCGCGTTGACGCGGATTCCGGCGGCGGCGTAGTCAATCGCCAGGCAGCGGACGAGCGCGGCGATCGCGCCCTTGCTGGCGCTGTAGGCGGCCGCGGCGGGCAGGGCGACGACCGCCGCCGGTGATGAGGCGCAGACGATCGAGCCGGTGAGCTCGGCCTCCAGCAGCTGCCGGATCACTGCCCGGCAGGAGAGGAAGACGCCTGTGAGGTTCGTGTCGAGCGAGCGCCGCCACCGGTCGAGGCTCAGCTCGTGCACGAGCCCGCCCTCGTCGATCGCCGCACCCGCGAACAGCCCCTGGGCGACTCCCAGCTCCTCTCGGACCCGGTCAAACGCCGCCTGGGTCTCGGCCTCGGAGCCTACGTCGCAGCCGACGGCGATCATGCGGGCACCGGCGAACCGCGCTCGGGCCCGGGTGACCGTGCGATCGGCCGCGGCCGCGTCGATGTCGAGCGCCGCAACCGGGACCCCGCGGCCGGCCAGGAGCAGCGCCACCGCCTCACCGATGCCCGAACCCGCCCCCGTGACCACGACCGGAGACGGGTTCCCCTCCCGGGGTGTCACTTCGCCAGCGACCAGTCTTCTGGGTAGATGTTCTGCACGGAATCCTGGGGGGTGGCTCCGTGCAGCAGCTTGCTCACCTCAGACAGCTGGTAGGGCGCCAGTGGCATCCAGATCACCGGCAGCTGCTTTGAGAGGTAGTTCTCATAGGGCGCCAGGGCGCCCGTGCCGCTCTTGAGCGTCTTGTTGATCAGGGCGTCGTTGGCTGCGTTTGTGTAACTTCCGGCGTTGGTCACCGCCCCGGTTTCAAACAGCGCGTCGCCGGTGGGATAGTTGTCCTCGCCGGTGTAGGTCCAGCCGAAGCCCCAGTCCTCCATCTGCCAGCTGCACGCCGACTGCTTGGGGGTGCACGGGACCGCGGTGCCGAACACGGTGTTCACCGGCGCCTGGGGAATCGAGATGGCGATGCCGTTGCGTTGCGCCTGTGATTGCAGGGCGGTCATCTCCTGGGTGAGGAACGGGATCCCCGAGGCGAACTGCAGGGTGAACTTCAGCTTGGTGCCGGCCGCGATGCCGGCGCCGCAGTCCGACGCACCCGCGCCCGGTCGCACGCACGTCTGCGTGCCCCCGCGCATCGCCCAGCCGTGCGCGGCGAGCAGGCGTCCCACGCTCGATGGGGCGTAGGGGTAGGGGTTGTTCTTCTCGACCGGGGTGTCATACGGATTGGCAGGGTTCACCGGCACCGGCCCGTAGGTCGGGGTGCCGGTCCCGTGCAGGAACTCGTGGATGTAACCGGGTTGATTGACGAGCCGCTGCAGGGACTGCCTCACGTAGAGCTGTTTGATGATCCGGGAGATCTTCGGGTTGTTGAAGTTGATCGCGATGTAGCCGATCCCGAACTGACTCCACGGCGCGAAGTCAAACCCCCGATGGCTGAGCGTCGATCGCTCCGGCAGCGCCGTGGTGGGGAGGTAGCCGACCGTGATGCCCCCGGCCAACAGCGTGTTGAGCTCCGCGGTCGCGCTCGTGAACGGAAGCTCGACGAACTTGGCGAGCTTCGCCTTGACGGGACCGGAGTAGCTCGGATTGGGCACGAACGTTGCCTGTCCGGTCGTGGTGAACGCGCTGAGCCGCCACGGGCCGTCGACGACGTGCCACAGCGGATTGGTCGCATAGGTCGACGTGTCGGTCGACTGGCCCGCTAGGTACTTGTAGACGGCGTGCGCTCCGCTGACGGTGGTGTCTGCGTTGGAGATCGACCCGGTCGCGGAGGTCTTGTCCCACGCGTGCTGGGGAAGCGGGTTGATCTGGTCAAGCTGGTTGTAGGTGAACCAGCGGGGGTTGTAGTGCCCGTTGAGCTTCATCACGACGGTGCGGGGCCCCGTCGCCTTGAAGCTCTTGACGTTGTCGGGGAATTTGCCCGGCACGTAGGCGCCCCAGTTGGCCTTGTTGGCCTTCAGGAGGTTCATCCAGAAGGTCACGTCGCGGCTGGTCACCGGCTTTCCGTCTGACCACCGGTAGGACTTGAGCTTCATCGTCACCACGGTGTCGTGGGCGGAGTAGACGGGTGGTTCGGCGAGGCTCAACGAGCGGTTGAGCTGGGGATAGCTGTTCGTGTTGGTCTGTGACCCATACCAGTACAGCGGTCGGAACATCAGCTGCTGGAACTGCTCGACGTTCGGAGTGCTGAAGAACGCCGGGGAGGTGAGGGGGAAGATGTAGTGCGGCGCGAAGCCGGGCTGCTCGGCGAAGTACGCGGTACCACCGTGCGCGGCCGTGGCGCCCTGTTGGCCGGGAGGTGTGCTGCTGCTCCCAGCGCCACACGCCGAGAGCGCGAGCGAGGCGAGCCCCGCCGAGAGTGCGACCTGCACGAATCGACTACGTCGCAGCTGCATCGGACCCCTTTCGGATGCCCCTTCGCCAGGAGTAATAGTGTGCACTGCAAAATCACGCGCTGCACAACGAAATGCTATACGTACCGTCGAGGCTCGTCAAGACAAGTCGCCGGAGGTGGAGAGAGATGGATCTTCTGGAGGACCAACCAGGTGGATCGCAACCGGGGACGACCTCGGTCCTGACCGACGGCACCTCCCGCAACCAATCGCTGTCGGTGCGCCGGGCGCTCGCCATCCTGAGCCACGTCGGGCGCGCGGACGTGCCGCCCGACGGCCTCACGCTTGCCGAGCTCGCGACCGGGCTGAACCTCAACAAGAGCACCGTGCTGCGGCTCGTCAAACCACTCTGCGATGCACACCTGCTCGAGCGGGCCGCCGCGGACAGCCGCTACCGGCTGGGCACCGAGACCGCGTACCTGGGTCAAACCTACCTCGATCGCCTGGATCTGCGGTCCTCGGCGCACGACATCATGGCGCGGCTCATGAATGCCTCCCAGGAGACGATTCACCTCGTCATCTTCGACCCGCCTGAGGTCGTGTACGTGGACAAGGTCGAGGCCCCGCAGCCGATTCGCATGCACTCGCGCATCGGCAGTCGACAGCCCGCCTTCTGCACGGCCGTCGGCAAGACCTTCCTGGCGCACGCGCCCGAACCGGTCGTGCAGTCGGTGATCGACGCCGGCCTGCCGTCGCGCACCCCGAACACGATCACCAGCGAAGCCCGCCTGCGGTCGGAGCTGGCGGCCATCCGGGCTCAGGGCTACGCGGTCGACGACATCGAGAACGAGCCGGATATCCGCTGCGTGGGAGCTCCGATCTTCGATCACACGGGTGTCGTCGCGGCCGCCAGCATCTCGGGTCCGATCACTCGGGTGACGCCCGAGCGGGTGGCGGAGCTCGGGACCCTGGTGCGAGAGGCCGCGACGGAGATCTCCCATCGACTCGGCGGCGCGCGTCCCGTCACCTGATATGAGGATCACCGGCATCGACTGCCATGTGCTGCTCGACCCCGCGTATGAGCGCGACGCGACGAGCTCGGCCCAGGACGACATCGTCGTCGAGGTGCACACCGACGAGGGCATCACCGGGATCGGCGAGACGGACCTGAACGCGTGGATCGCGCGGGCGTGCATCGAGTCGCCGGGAACCCACACGATGGACCGGGGACTCGGTGAGATGCTGATCGGGATGGATCCGCTGGACCCGCCGGCCGTCTGGGAGCGCCTGTATGTCGGCACGGCGATGACCGGTCGCCGCGGAGCGGTGGTCCACGCGCTCGGGGCGATCGACATCGCGCTGTGGGACATCTGCGGCAAGGCGGAGCAGACTCCGACCTGGAAGCTGCTCGGCGCCGACGCCGGAGAGTTCCCGATCCCCTACGCCTCGCTGCTGCCGCATGCGAGGAATTTCACGGACTTCCGTCGCGCGTTCGTCGAGCAGGCCACGTGGGCCACCGACCTCGGCTTTCGGGCGGTCAAGCTTGAGCTGCTCGTCAACGGTCCCTACGCGAGCACCGGCCTCGACGAGTCCGACGAGCGCATGGTCGAGATCATCGCCGCGGTCCGGGAGGCGGTGGGGCCCGGCGTCACGATCATGGCCGATGTCGCCTACGCGTGGGACTCGGTCGACCGGGCGCTCGCGGCGCTCGAGGCGTGGGCGGCCTACGACGTGTTCTTCTGTGAGACCCCGCTGGGGAGCGATGATCTGGACGGCTACCGGGAGCTCTGCGACCGCTCGCCGATCCCGATCGCGGCCGGCGAATGGCTGTCGACGCGCTTTGAGTTCCGCGACCTGCTGGATCACGGCGGCGTCCACGTCGCCCAGCCGGACGTCGGCCGGGTCGGCGGGCTGACCGAGGCCCGCCGGGTGTGTGAGCTGGCGGCCGACCGTGACCGCCTGATCGTGCCCCACGGCTGGAAGACCGGCATCACGATTGCCGCCACCGCTCACCTGGCCGCGGTGACGCCGCACATGCCGTTCTTCGAATACGTGCCCCAGGAGGTCGCCGAGTCGGCGCTGCGCCGGGAGCTCGTCGACGATGAACTGCGCCTCGTCGACGGCCGGCTGTCGCTTCCCCAACGGCCGGGGATCGGGGTTGAGCTCAACCGGGACGCAATGGAGCGCTTTGCGGCGGCGGCGCGGCGGCGGACCGCGCCGACCCCCCGATGAACCGGCCCGTGCTCGCCCAGTTGACGACGCTGGCGACCGGGCTTGATCATCCCGAGGGGATTGCCCTCGGACCCGACGGGATGCTGTACGCCGGCGGCGAGGCCGGCCAGATCTACCGGATCGATCCCGCGGGCGGCGACCCGGCGCAGATCGCCGACACCGGCGGCAGCCTCCTCGGCGTGTGTCTCGACGGTGCCGGGTCGATCTACGTGTGTGACACCGACCACCGAGCGGTGATGCGGATCGACCCCCATGCCGGGACGGTCGATCGGTGGTGTGAAGCGGCGGGCGGCACCCCACTGGTGATGCCCAACTGGGGCGCCTTCGACGCCGACGGCTCGCTGTGGCTGTCGGACTCCGGAACCGAGTCGCTGGACGTCCGAGACGGTCGGCTGCTGCGCGTCCCGCCCGGCGGCGGCGAGGCGGAGGTCATCGAGACCGGCCCGCTGCACTTCCCCAATGGCCTGTGCCTGGGACCCGACGGCCGCGTGCACTGGCTGGAGAGCTTCAACCCGAGTCTGCGCCGGCTCGCTGATTCCGGGCCCGAGGACGTCGCCCGATTCCCGGGAGTCGTCCCCGACGGCGTCGCACTCGACGCCGCCGGTGGCTTCCTGATTGCCTGCTACTACCCGTTTCGCCTGCTCTACCTGCCCGCGGGAGCCGCCGAGGCGAGCGTGCTGATCGATGATCCGACCGGTATCCACATGGTCATGCCGACCAACGTCGCGTATTTCGGTGACGGCCTGGGAGAGATAGCGCTGGCCGGCCTCGGCGGCCGCGAGGTCAAGGCGCTTCCCGCTCCGGTCCCCGGAGCTCCGCTGCGCTACCCCTGAAGGCGCGGCGCGCCTGGGCGGGCGACGGTGACCACCGAGCGCGACCTCGAGGGACGGCGGCAAGGACACCTGGATCCTGCCCTGACCCCGTTGACCTGCCCCTCGTCAGCTCTCACCCCCGCGAGGTCAAGGTGTCGGCGATCCCCGTATCCGCCTCCGCGGCGGCAGGGTGCGGCCGGCCCAGTTCGACGGCGCAGAACGCCTCGACGACATCAGGATCGAACTGGGTTCCGGAGCAGCGGCGCAGTTCGGCCGCCGCCTCGTGGATGCCCATGGCGTCGCGGTAGCTGCGCGATGAGGTCATGGCGTCAAAGGCATCGCAGACGGCGATGATCCGGGAGCCGAACGGTATGTCGGAGCCCCGGAGCTGGTCCGGATAGCCGGTCCCGTCGAAGCGTTCGTGGCTTGATCGCACGAGCTGGGCGGTGTGCGCGAGCGCTGGGGCGGCGGCGATGATCCGTTCACCGATGACCGTGTGGCGGCGCATGAATTCCCACTCCTGGTCATTCAGCGGGCCGGGCTTGGAGAGGATGCTCATGGGAATCGCGGTCTTGCCGATGTCGTGCAGCTGAGCCGCCAGCCCGATCCGGGAGACCTCATGCTCGGCGAGGCCGAGTGCTCGCGCGGTGGCTGACGCGCGCTGCGCCACCCGGCTGATGTGATTGCTGAGGTCGATGTCCTGCTCGACCAGGACCTGAACCAGTGCCGCGGTGGCCTGTTGATCGGGACCCACCCGGCTGCTCTTCTGCGCGTACATGCGCCCGTCGGCGAGGTGAAGCGCCTCGCTGGACCGGGTCGCCTCCGAAGGCATCCAGGCCACCCCCCACGAGCATCCGACCTGCCAGCCCTCACCGGAATCACTGAGCGCCGCGACGGCTGCGCGGACGAGCCGCTGGCCGTCCGCGACGTCGGTCCGGGCCAGCAGACAGAACTCGTCACCGCCCATTCGGTAAGCGGTCGCCGTGCCGGCGGTGCTGGCTTCCAGGCGCCCGGCGAGGCGAGCGAGGAGCGCGTCGCCGGCGGCATGGCCGAACGTGTCGTTGTGCTGCTTGAAGCCGTCGAGGTCGAACATCGCGACCAACAGCTCATGGCCGGAGTCGGCGTCGAGCAGGCGCGCTTCGAGATCGCGCTTGAACGCCCGGCGGTTGCCGATGCCGGTCAGTGGATCGGTGACCGCCTCATCCCGGCTGGCCAGGAGCAGGCGAACGTTCTCAGCGCGGGCGATGTGGGCACGTCGATAGAAGACGATGAAGATCGACAGCAGCACGAGGATCGTCGCGATCGAGCCGAGCATCGCCTGGCGCCGTGCGGTCCCGGCTCGCTGGTCGTAGACGCGTGCGACCCGGGTCAGCAGGCCCATCGCCGACGTCGTCCTGAGCTGGAGGGCGTCGACGACCGCGAGCAGACGGTCGGGTCGACCCGTGGGGGGCGCACCTGTCGGTGGCGCCACTTCGCCGGCGAGAATCCGTGCGACGAGGCCCTTGACCTCACGGACGGCCGGGTTGACGCCCAGCAGTGACTGCGGCGGTGCGCTGCCCGCTCTGAGGCTCCGCAGACCGGCGGCGATCGCGCGGCCGTCGGCGGTGACGAGCCTCCGCGCCACGCCGACCGACGCCACCGTTCGCCGGGTGGCTTTGATCGGCGCGTTCTCGAGGTCGAGCAGGTGCAGCTCGACCGTCTCGACCTGGGCTTGCGCCTGCCGACTCGCATCGACGTTCTGCTCCAGGAGGGTGATCGCAGCAGCGGCGGCGAGGCTGAGCAGCACCACCAGGATCAGAACCAGCTGTGACCGAATCGTCCGTAACGCGAATCGGGCCATACGTGGTCATCGGCGGCTGCGCAGCCAACTTGAGAGGGCGGATCGCCTGCGGACCAACCGCCGGCTCACACCGCGCCGTGGGGGAGGCGCGCCCAGTCGACGTCCGCGCGCCGCCGCCGGTCTGGCGGTCGCGGGTCGTCAGACGGCGATCGGAATCAGCGGATGGATCGCCGGCGGACCCGCGAGGGCGTCGGCGCTGGCCTGGAGCGCCTGGGCGATGTGAGGGGTCTGCATGTGGGCGTCGAGGTCCGCCTGGGAAGTCCAGACCTCCTCGGTGACGAACGTGCTCGGATCGGCGGCCGACTGCGACAGCGCATAGCTCACGCAGCCCGCCTCGGCCCGGGTCGGGGTGACCAGTGCGGTGAGCGCGTCACGGAGCACGGTCTCGCTTCCGGGCTTGGCCTTGAGGACGGCGACGACGTGGAGATCGGGCATGGGTGGGCCTCGCGTTTCGACAGGGGAGGTGGGCGGGGAGAGCCTACGCCGCCGCGGCCCGGGCGGGCGGCGACGTCCCCGGTCTCGGGCTGGGCAGGGGTGACAACCGGGTGTGATGACAAGTGATGCGATGCAGTCGATCGACTCAGTCGATAACGTGGATCGCCCGCGAGGTCTGCCGCGGGACCCGCCGGACGCCGTCATGTCGGCCTGTGGGGATCACCACCCCGTCCCCTGACCCGAGGAGTCCCCCATGTCCACGAGCCACGGTCCGGTCGGCTACACGTCCTTCGTCCACCCGACGGTCGAGATCGGGACCGATCGGTTCGAGGTGGGGGCCGCCAGCCTCGTCGACGCGTTCGTGACGCTGGAGGGCGAGTCGGCCGTCATCGGCAGCGCCTCCAACCTCCAGGACAACGATCGGCTGCGTGACTTCGACGGTGAGGGGGGCCTCACCCGCGGCGATCTCACGCTCGGTGACGGCACGTTCACGGCGCACGGGGTGCAGTTCATCGGCCGGGTACGGGTCGGCGACGCCTGCGGCACGGTGATCAACGCGGTCGTCCAGAACGCGCACGTCCACGACGCGAGCATCGTCGGATTCCTCGCTCAGATCCGGGGAAGCGATCCCGCGACGCCGATCGAGATCCCGGAGGCGAGCCTGGTCAAGTTCGGAGCGCGGATCCACAGCCAGGCCGACGTCGCCGCCAACGTGCTCCCGGTGCCCGCGCCGTTCACCGTGTTCGGCGCCGATGTCGACGAGGAGAACCTCGTGCTCGCCCGCGGCTTCAACCTGCTCTACCGGGCCGCCGCCCGGCAGACCCCGTTCTCCTCCGACCCCGGCGATCCGCGCAACCCCGGCGACGACTTCCCGGATGTCGCGCACGCGTTCGGCAAGTTCTCGGTCGCGCCGCCGGTGCTGTCGCGACGTGGCACCGGGGTGCTCCCGGCACGCCAGGCGACGCTCGGCGACCTGGGCCTGGAGCGCTGGCACCAATGAACCCAGCGCGGCGTGCAGGCGTGCGGTCGTCGTGACGATCGTCTGGTTGGCGAACGCGTTGGCCAGTTGCTGCGCACCGTGGGCGGTGTCGTCCTGGGCCTGGATGGCC